>CBFCZJ010000047.1:0-16243 GCA_965602445.1 uncultured Desulfobacterales bacterium
CATTTTAGGCATTCTATATCGAGGAGTTTCTTGATGCCCGACGACCTGTTCGAATACGGCGCCCAAAAAGCAGCCGAAGGGGTGCGTCCCCTGGCCGAACGGATGCGGCCGCAGCACCTGGAGGAGGTCGAAGGCCAGCAGCACGTGCTGGGCAAAGACGGGGTGATTCGCCGGGCCGTCGAGACCGACCGGATCTTTTCCATGATCCTGTGGGGGCCGCCCGGCTGCGGCAAGACGACGCTGGCCCGCCTGATCGCCGGCCAGACCAAGAGCCATTTCGTTCACTTCTCGGCGGTCCTGTCCGGGGTCAAGGAGATCCGCGCGGTCATCGAAGAGGCGGGAAACCAGCAGCGGCTTTACCGGCGGCGGACCGTTTTGTTCGTCGATGAAATCCACCGTTTCAACAAAAGCCAGCAGGATGCGTTTCTCCACCATGTGGAAAGCGGATTGATCACCTTGATCGGTGCCACCACGGAGAACCCCTCCTTTGAGGTGATCGCCCCGCTGCTGTCCCGCTGCCGGGTGATTTCCTTGCAACCGCTTGAGGAGGAGGACCTGGCCCGGATCATCTCCCGGGCCCTGACTGATCCCGAACGAGGGCTGGGGGGGCAGAACCTGGCGCTGGATCCGGACGCCGTCTCATACCTGGCTGGCCTCGCCGACGGAGACGCGCGGACCGCCTTGAACGGACTGGAGGTGGCCGCGTCGCTTCTCGCCTCCGAGGTCCCGGAAAGAGGAGGCGTTCGGCGAGTCGGTGTCGAGGCGCTTGCCCGGGCGCTTCAGAAGCGGTCCCTTCGCTACGACAAGTCCGGAGAAGAACACTTCAACTTGATCTCCGCGCTGCACAAGAGCCTGAGGGGAAGCGACCCGGATGCGGCGCTGTACTGGATGTTCCGGATGCTCGACGCGGGCGAAGATCCGCTTTACGTGGCCCGCCGCATGGTGCGGTTCGCCTCCGAGGACGTGGGAAATGCAGACCCCCGGGCCCTGTCCGTGGCGCTTTCGGCCGCCGAGGCCTTCCGGCAGCTCGGCGCCCCGGAAGGGGAGCTTGCCCTGGCCCAGGCCGCGGTCTACCTGGCGGCTGCACCCAAGAGCAACCGGCTCTATGCCGCAGCCGGTGCCGTTCGCGCGGAAATCGAGCGATCCGGGGCCCTGCCTGTCCCCCTGCACATTCGAAACGCCCCCACGCGGCTGATGAAGGATCTTGGATACGGAAAAGGGTACCGCTACGCCCACGACTACCCGGAGGGCTACGCCCCCCAGGACCATCTTCCCGGGCCGCTCAAAGAGAGGGTCTTTTATTCGCCCTCGGACCGCGGCTTTGAAAAAACCATCGGGGAACGGATCCGGTACTGGCGGAAGCGAAAACGGGAAAGCCAACGACAATCCGACCCGGAAAAGGATCAGGACCGCCGCAGATGATCTTCGAACCTAAGATACCGCCGCCGGATCATGTGGCTTGTTGACGTTCCATCAGGGGCGGATCCGGCTGTCCACCTCGCGCTGGAAGAGTTCTGCGTCAAAATCCTTGCCCCCGATTCGGACCTGCTGCTCGTCTACGTCAATCCTCCGGCGGTGATCGTCGGCCGCCACCAGGTGCCGCCTGCCGAAACCGACCCCGTCTTCCTGAAATCGAAAGGAATCGATCTGCTTCGCCGCCTTTCCGGCGGAGGTGCGGTGTTTCATGACCGGGGCAACATCAACTTTGCCTTTGTCACCGGATACGACCGGCGCAAGTTTCACAACTACCGGCATTTTCTTTCCCCGGTGGTCGAAGCCCTGGGCCGCCTGGGCATCGAAGCCCGCTTTACACCGCCCAACGCCGTTTTCATCGGCGGCGGGAAGATATCCGGAAGCGCCCAGTTTTCCGACATGCACCGGATGATCACCCACGGCACCTTGCTGTACCGTACCGACCTTGCCTTGCTTCAAAACGCCCTGCGGCCCGCTGCCGGAATGATCGAATCCCGGGGGGTGCCGTCGGCCAAGAGCCCGGTGGCCAATGCGGGCGAAAGCCTCTCCGATGCGCCGGAAACGAATCGTTTCCGGGACCGGTTTTCCTCGGCCCTGGCCCAGGTCCTCGGCGGATGTCGGCCCCTGACGCTTGCAGAGGACCAATGGCTGCAGGTGGCGTCCATGGCCCGGCGGTACCGCTCCTGGCAGTGGACCTGGGGCCGCTCCCCGACGTTCGTTCAGGATGTGGTTCTTTCCCGGAAGGGGGGACAAACCCGGGTGCGGCTGTCCGTCGAAGGCGGAACCGTCGTCGGCGCCGTCCACGCGGACCGGCCGGGGGCCCCCCTTGCCCATCTCATCGGCCGCCGCTACGACGACCTTTTGATGCAGGCCTAAGGATGCCGTCGGGTCTATCGTAAAGGGTCAACAAACCGGTTCAGTCGATTCTTTATTCGGACAATCCCTATATTTTGAAGGAAAACGACCGGGTTTGTCCTGTTCGGCCCCTGGTGAACGTCCTTTCCAGGAAGCGGACCGTGCCGATTTTTTCGACCGCAAGCACCGTGGAGCTTCGGGTCCCGTATGTTTCGCTGGTGATAAACCGGGAAGAGAGAATCCGCTCCCATTCCATGCCCATGCCGGTGTTCGGAAGCCGATGGTCCGGGGGGCGGCTTCTGTCGGCTAAAACGGCAAAGACCGCTTCGGAATCGAAGGGCTCTTTGCCCGTGAACTGGGCAAAAAGGGCCTCTTTTGCCTGGACCACCTTGGGCCAGGGCGTGTCGAGAAGATGGTTGCTCAGGCCGTAAATGCCCGGGGAAAGACCGACGATTCCGTTGCCGCGGTTGCCGAAGTAATAGAGGCCCTCGGCATCTGCGGCCAGCAGGTTGAAGCCGTTGTAGCGGTCCGCCTCGGCCGCCACCGTCTCCATGTAGCGCCGGGCGGGAAAATCGCCGGTCAGAAAGCCGCTGACCAGACCGCCCCTGGACGGGGCGTCGGAGACGTGAAGCGCCGGATCTCGGTAGTTGGTCAGGGCGGCAAAACGTCCGGTGCGGGTGATTCCCATCCAGGTGCCGCCGGAGCGAAGGTCGCGGCCGGCCAGCACGTCCGGCCGCTTCGGCCAGAACGCTGCCGGTGCGGTCGGCCGCTCGTAAAATTCGTCCCGGTTGGCGGCTGCCAGCAGCCGGTACCGGGGATGTCGCCGGTATGAAAACAGAAGCAGGCACATGGGCCGTCGTTGACCTTTCGGCAAAATTCGTGGTAGAGCGCTTGGCAAAACAACGGTCCGATGGCAGCAGTTTTCCGGCGCCCCGGGGGCGTGGCCATCAGGTGCAATCTTGAGCGTGCCAGGCGCTCTGCAAGTTTTTTTCATTTTCAGAAAGTCCGCCCATCGGATCCAATACAGCCGGATCGGATAGAGCATCATTTCGTATGTAAAACGTAAAGCCATCGACCCGCAAATGCAATGGCCAATGAACCCGCCCTGGCTCGAAGTCCATCGGAGCCGGGCCGGGGCGCCGATCGAGGAGCCCCCGGGAGGGTCGGAGGCATTGACGGCGGGCGAAACCAGCAAGGAGGAGTGAAAAATGAAAGAAGCGGTAATCGTCAGCGGAGCGCGAACGGCGGTAGGGACTTTCGGCAGCGCCTTTAAAACGGTTCCGGCGATACAGCTGGGCAGCATCGTGATGAAAGCCGCCTTGAATCGGTTGGGGCTAAGGCCGGTGGTCAGCGACCTGATGAAGGAAATCGGCCCGGACAAGCTCAAGGACCAGGGCCAGGTGGAGCTGGAAAAAAGCGCTGACGACTGGGATGCCGGCGCCGCTCCGGTGACGATCGACGAAGTGGTCATGGGAAACGTTCTTCAGGCCGGCCAGGGCCAGAACCCCGCCCGCCAGGCCATGATCCGGGCCGGAATTCCCAAGGAGACCCCCGCATTTACGATCAACAAGGTCTGTGCGTCGGGATTGAAGTCCATCGCCCTGGGCGCTTCGGCGATTATGACCGGACAGGCGGAAGTGGTGGTGGCCGGCGGCCAGGAGAACATGAGTCTGGCGCCCATGGCCCTGCTAAAGGCCCGCTGGGGCCACCGAATGGAGTTGACCGGTGTGGGCGACGTCCACGACTTGATGGTCTATGACGGGCTCTACGAAATCTTCTACGGCTACCATATGGGGCTGACTGCCGAGAACATCGCTCTGCTTTACGACATCAGCCGAAAAGAGCAGGACGAACTCGGTGTGCTCAGCCACAGCCGGGCGCTTTCGGCGATTCGAAACGGGGAGTTCAAAGAAGAGATCGAGCCGGTGACCATCAAATCCCGAAAGGGGGATGCGGTGGTCGACACCGACGAGCGGCCCATGGAAACCTCACTGGAAAAGATGGCCAAACTCAAGCCGGCCTTCAACAAAGACGGCACCGTGACCGCCGGCAACGCCTCGGGCATCAACGACGGGGCCGCGGCGGTGTTGCTGATGAGCGCGGAAAAGGCAAAGGAGCTGGGCCTGGAACCGATGGCAAAGGTCCGCGCCTTTGCCTCCGGCGCGGTCGACCCCGCCTACATGGGGCTCGGGCCGGTGCCGGCGGTGCGCAAAGTGCTCAAGATGGCGGGCATGACCCTGAACGACATCGACACCATCGAGCTCAACGAGGCGTTCGCTGCCCAGGCCATCGGGTGCGCGCGCGAGCTGGGGATCGACCCCGAGCGTCCCAACGAAGTCGGAAGCGGGATCTCTCTCGGTCACCCCATCGGGGCCACCGGCGCCCGCCAGATGGTGACCGCCATGCACCTGATGAAGCGGAAGAACTACAGCACGGGCATGGTGACCATGTGCATCGGCGGCGGCATGGGCATGGCCATGATCGTGGAGCGGTAGGCTGCAGAGGCGGAGCCCCGCATCTGCGGCTCAACACACAACGCAAACACTGGCCACCATGCAGCACGCGCCATGGACGATGCGCCGAAAACCCGGGGCGGGGCAAAGCGCCGGGCATCCGCCATGAGCCATGTTGGGGCTTTACTTGATGCCCGGAAAATGGTAAAAAAACGATTCGGAAATGCAGGGGTTCTCCTGCCGGGGCGAATCGAGAGTGAAGGAGCCTGACAGCGATGAGTATCAGCAGAAAACTTGGAATTCTGGTATTTTGCGCGGTGCCGGCCATCGTCGGCGGCGGAATCGTCTACTCCGTGTATCACAGCTATCCCGCTGTTGCCGTATTTGAAGTCATGCTGCTGCTGGCCGCCGGAGCCTGGATCAGCCGGTAAGACTTCCGGTCCGACAGCCGTGCCATTTCTTTCGGAAAAGTGAGCGGTCCGGGGGGGTGATCGAAGCCCCCTCCCGGACCGTCTTTTGCAAACGCCCCGCCCCGATTCGTCGACCGAGGCAGTCGCACGGTTCCGGCATGCGGATCGTTGGCGCGAGACAACTTCCCGATTCCCAACCCCTCCGGATATCAATGATGTTCAGCAGCCCGGCCCGGGGCCCAACGCCCCTGAGCCGACACGAAGCCAAACGAGCGACAGCTCAGCATCGATAGGAAATCGTTCATGACCGCAGCAGAAATCCCCACCGGCGTCAGCATCGAGCGCGAGATGAAAAAATCTTACCTCGATTACGCCATGAGCGTCATCATCGGCAGGGCCCTGCCCGATGTCAGAGACGGGCTCAAACCCGTCCATCGGCGGGTGCTTTTCGCCATGGGAGAGCTCAAAAACGACTGGAACAAGCCCTACAAGAAATCGGCCCGTGTCGTCGGCGATGTCATCGGTAAATACCACCCCCACGGAGACGCCGCCGTATACGATACCATCGTCCGGCTCGCCCAGGATTTTTCCATGCGTTATCCCATGGTCGACGGCCAGGGAAACTTCGGTTCCGTGGACGGCGATCCCCCGGCGGCCATGCGCTACACCGAGGTTCGGATGGCCAAGCTGGCCCACGAGATGCTGGCCGACCTGGAAAAGGAAACCGTCGACTTCGCCCCCAACTACGACGAGTCGCTTGAAGAGCCGACGGTAATGCCGTCGAAGGTCCCGTCGCTGCTGATCAACGGCGCCGCGGGCATCGCCGTGGGCATGGCCACCAACATCCCCCCCCACAACCTGGGGGAGGTGACCGACGCCTTGAAGGCGCTCATCGAGGATCCAAATATTTCCATCGAAGCGCTCATGGCCCATGTTCCGGGGCCGGATTTTCCCACCGGCGGTCTGATATACGGGGTGGAGGGAATCCGGGACGCCTATACCACCGGAAGAGGGATCATCCGGATCCGGGGCCGGCTGATGGTGGAAGTAGACAAGCGAACCGGTGCCGAGACCATCGTCATCACCGAGATTCCCTACCAGGTCAACAAGGCCCGGCTCATCGAAAAAATCGCCGATCTGCTCAAAAACAAGCAGTTGGAGGGGATCCGCTACGTCCGGGACGAAAGCGACCGTGAAGGGATGCGGATCGCCATCGGACTGAAAAAGGATGAGGTGTCCGGCGTGGTGGTCAACCAGCTTTACAAGCACACCCAACTGGCGACCAGCTTCGGCATCATCTTCCTGGCGATCGTGGACAACCGCCCCGAGCTGCTCAACCTAAAGGAGCTGCTCAACTGTTTTGTCCTGCACCGCAAGGAGATCATCATCCGCCGGACCCGCTTTGATCTGCGAAAAGCCGAGGAGCGGGCCCACATTTTAGAAGGGCTCAAGATCGCCCTGGACCACCTCGACGAGGTGGTCGCCCTGATCCGGGGGTCGAATACCCCCAAAGAGGCCAAGGAACGGCTGGTCGAACGGTTTTCCATGAGCGAGATCCAGGCCCAGGCGATCCTCGACATGCGCCTTCAGCGGCTCACCGGCCTGGAGCGGGAAAAGATCATCGAAGAATATGAAAACGTGCTCAAGGACATCGCCCGCTTCAAGGAGATCCTGGGCAGCGAGCGGCTCGTGCTGCAGATCGTCAAAGAGGAGCTCGACGTGATCCGCAATGAATTCGACGATGTGCGCCGCACCGAGATCATCTCCGAGACCCGGGAGCTGACCATCGAGGACATGATCGTCGAAGAAGACATGGTGGTGACCATCTCCAACAACGGATACATCAAGCGCAATCCGATCACGCTCTACCAGAGCCAGCGCCGGGGCGGCAAGGGAAAGACCGCCATGGGCATCAAGGAAGAAGACTTCGTCCGGCTGCTGTTCGTTGCCTCCACCCATCACACGTTCATGTTCTTCACCAACCAGGGAAGGGTCTACTGGCTGAAAGTCTACGACATTCCCCAGGCGGGCCGCGCAAGCCGGGGAAAGGCCATTGTCAACCTGCTCAACTTCGCGCCCGACGAGAAGTTGACCACGGTGCTGGCGGTACCCAGCTTCGAGCCGGGCAAATACGTGCTGATGGCCACCCGAAACGGATCGATCAAGAAGACCGAGCTGATGGCCTTCAGCCGCCCCCGGGCCGGCGGCATCATCGCCATGGGCATGCAGGACAACGACGAACTGATCGCCGCGAGAATCACGGACGGAACCTGGAACGTCTTTCTGGGGTCGTCTTTCGGAAAATCGATTCGCTTCCATGAGTCCGATGTTCGCCCCATGGGACGCACAGCCAAGGGCGTGCGGGGGATACGGCTGGAAAAAGGAGACCGCATCGTCGGCATGGAGGTGCTCAGCCACGGCCAGACCCTGTTTGCAGTAACGGAGAACGGCTACGGCAAGCGGACCTCCATCGACGAGTATCCGGTCCACCGCCGCGGGGGCAAAGGCGTGATCACCATCAAGACCAACGAGCGAAACGGCCGGGTGGTGGGCATTTTGCTCGTCGGAGACGACGACGAGCTGATGCTGATGACCAACAGCGGCAAGCTGATCCGAATGCCGGTCAAGGGAATTTCGGTCATCAGCAGAAACACCCAGGGGGTCAAGTTGATGGACACCGAGCCTGGAGAACGGGTGGTCAGCGCCGCCTGGCTGGCAGAAAAAGAAGAGTAGATAAAATCTCGGCGAAATCGCTTCGCGCTTCCACCGAGATTTTATAAGAGGCGGCTCTGCCGCCAAAATATCAAAGAATTTGTTGAAATGGGTTGTTTCGACATTCTCCATGGTGGTTTTCCTGCAAACCCCGCCGGCCGACGGCGGGGCTTGAAGGGCATGATAACAGTGTGGCTGCGCTGGCACAGGACCGGCGAACCGCTGTGAGGCAAATCAAATATGGAACATTTTACCGATATCGAACCGAGCGAAATGAACATCGGCGTGGTGGGAGCCGGAAGCTGGGGTACGGCCCTGGCCCATCTGCTGAGCACCAAAGGATTTGCGGTCGATTTGTGGGTGTTTGAAGCCGAGATCGCCGAACAGATCCGGGAAACCCGCGAAAACCGGGTCTTCCTGCCCGGGGTGCGGCTGCCGGAGAATCTGGTCCCCTCCAACGACATCGAACAGGTGGTGGCCGGCAAGCCGTTGGTTCTGGTGGTGGTCCCCTCCCACGTGATGCGGCAAACCGCCGGGCGCCTGGCTGAATGCCTCGACGCCCGAAGCATCGTCGTGTCCGCGTCCAAGGGGATCGAAAACGAAACGCACCTGACCATGTCCGGCGTGCTGCGACAGGTGGTTCCAAGCCTCGGCAGCGACCGAATTGCGGTTCTTTCCGGACCCAGCTTCGCCAAAGAGGTGTCCCGTCAGGTGCCGACCGCGGTGACCGCCGCTTGCCAGGAGCGTGCCACGGCCGATTTTGTCCAGCGCGTGTTTGCCGCCCCCTTTTTCCGGGTATACGCCCACGAAGATGTCATCGGCGTGGAGCTTGGCGGAGCGGTCAAAAACGTCATCGCGATTGCCGCCGGAATCGTCGATGGGCTCGGGCTGGGGCTCAACACCCGGGCCGCCCTGATTACCCGGGGGTTGGCCGAAATCCGCCGCCTGGGCGCAAAAATGGGCGCCAATCCCCGCACCTTCTCGGGACTTGCCGGCGTCGGAGACCTGATATTGACCTGCACCGGGGATTTGAGCCGCAACCATACCGTCGGCAAAAAGCTCGGCCAGGGAAAGAAGCTGAGCCAGATCCTCTCCGAGATGACGATGGTGGCCGAAGGGGTGCGAACGGCCAAATCGGTGTACAACCTGTCACGGAAGCTGGACGTGGAGATGCCGATTTCCCATGAGATATACCGCATCCTTTACGAGGAGGAGGCGCCGAAGGTCGCCCTGAAGCGGCTGATGACCCGCGATCTGAAGGCCGAGATGGATGAGGACAGGGAAGCGGGATGAAAGTGCCTAAAGAGACTAGAGTGCCTATGGTTCATAGAGTGCCTAGAGTTCATAGAGTGCCTAGAGTGCCTAGAGTAAGATGCATAGGAAAGTCGATTTCTGATCGCTGGAGCGAAGCGACTCCGCAACTCTAGGCACTCTATGAACTATAGGCACTTATCATGGTTTCGACCATTTGCCTCCATTCTCCGAGGTGATCCAACGTTGTTTTAGAACCTGCGCAGGTGAGAACCCATGCCCTCAAAACCGCCCCACAAAGGCGAAGGCCACCGCCGTCGGCTGCGGGAGCGGTTTCTCGCCGACGGTATAGGCGGATTTCATGACTACGAAGTGGTCGAACTGCTGCTGACCCTGGCAACCCCCCGAAAGGACTGCAAGGACGCCGCCAAGGCGGCCTTGAATCGCTTCAAGACCCTGCAGGGGGTGTTGGAAGCGCCGGATCGCTCCCTTCAGCAGGTGGACGGCATCGGACCCAAAAACGTGTTCGGGCTGCGGCTGATCAAGGCCGTGGCGGACCGCTACCTGGAAAAAAAGTTGATCGGCACCGATCCGGTCAGAAACTCGCAGGAGCTGTTCGACTTTCTTTATCACCGGATTCGGGACACCCACCGCGAACGCTTTCTTGCGCTGTTTCTCGACGCCAAGAACCGAATCACCGACATCGAGACCCTTTTCATCGGCACCCTGACCGGCAGCAGCGTCTATCCCCGGGAGGTGGTCGCCGCGGCCCTGGAAAGGCATGCCGCCGCCGTTATTTTCGCCCACAACCATCCCTCCGGAGAACCGGAGCCCTCGGTCGAGGACGTGGCCCTGACCCGGCAGCTCGTCTTTGCCTGCGGCCTGGCGGGCATCACCGTTCACGAGCATTTGATCGTGGGCAACAACCGCTACTTTTCATTTGCAGACCAGGGGTACATCCGCCGGATCAAAGAGGAGCTGGACCGGTTCGTCGCAGGCGGAGTCTATGTCGGCTCAGTTATGGTGACGGTTTTTCACCGCAAAGACGCTGAGGACGCAGGGGATGCGCAGAAAAAATGGATGAGGTTTTCTCTGCGCCCTCAGCGTCTCGGCGGTAAGCCTTGTTTGGTCTGACCGCCAACCCAATCAGGGCAACAGGGGCCCTTTTTTCATGACGAAAACCGACCCAAAAGAACCGATGCTGCCCGACTGCTACGGCCGGCTCGATATCGTGTTTCCCAAGGCAAAGGAGGGGCTGCGCAGCTCTCCCATCGCCTGCATGGCCTGCGTCTTCAAGACCGAATGCCTGCGGGAGGCCATGAAAGGAGAAGACGGCGCGGCCGTGCGCGAAGAACAGGTGGACCGGGCGTATCGAAGCGGCATGATGGGTTTTTTCGAGCGCTGGTCGAAAAAGAAGATGCTTCACCGGAAAAAAAAACAACGGTGATCTCCGGATAAAATCGCTTCCACGATCTTGTAGCAGATTGGTCGTTGACAAGTGTCTAAAATGATTGTATTAATAAAATACCCCCCGCGGAAGGCCCGTCCGGCCGCGGTTTTTGCTCCCTGCAGGCGCAGATTTCGCCCAACCTGGATCTCCGGAGGTCAAGTTGGCACCACACTGGACTGTCAGAGAGGCGCTCAGCCAAAAAAACAAGCTGCGGCGCTCCTACTACGAACTGCTCAGGGACCAGCTCGACGAGTTTATGGCCGATTATACGCTGATTCAATCCTATGAGCGTTTTTGTTCCGACAAAAAAGACTACCCCTTTGTGGAAATGCGGGAGCTCAAGCCCCGCGCGCGGATTCCCGACTTCGAATACGACTGTCAGAACTCGGCGCTGGTGATATTCGTCGAGGACACCATCCCCAAGGAGCACAAAAAATACATCCGCTTTTTCGACTCCAACAAGGCCACCAAAAAAAACCTGCTCAGCTCCAAATCGCTTTCCCTGGACGACGGATTCGACCGAAACCAGAAATACCTGGAGTCGGTGCAGTTCTTCGATTTTATCAATATCCTGATGCCGGTCGACTACGCCCTTCTCATCCAGCGGGACGAAACCGCCTCCCGGGACCGATACGTGCTTTCCCACTTCCACGTGCGGATCGATTGGCCCATTGCCGAGGCGGCCGAAGATCAGGCGCGCTTTCTGCGCTATATTTCAAAGGATCTTTATGAAAAGGGAGAGAAGTACGCAGAAGACATTCAAAAGAAATTTTTCGAGTATTACGGGGTTCCCGCCATGGCCGGGGGCCGGCGTACGGCGGCGAGCGTGGCCGCACAATACCTGAGAAGGATTCCCTGCATCTCCACGGTATACGTCGGCAGCAGCGAATCCAGGGCCCTGATCCGCATCTCCGAGCGGGGGGTGTCCAAGACCGTCCTGGCCAAGCTCAAGGCGGACATGACCCAGCAGATCGCCGAGGCCAACGGTATGAACCCGCGGACTTTTTTGAAGAATTTCAGCATTGCCAGAGAGGGAAAGGACGGGGTTTTTATTCTCCAGACCATCTACTACCTGACCGACTACGCGAGGCCGCCCGAAGACGGCAAGCTGCGGGAACTCAAGCCCGACCTGAACTGGCTTACGGTCGAATCCCAGCTGTTGATGCCCAAGCCGGGCGTCCGCAAGCACATGCCGATCCCGGTCAACTTGGTCTACGGCACCTGAACAAGGTCAGGGAAAGGGGATCGACTTTGCCGGCATGGTGCGGCGGCGGGTGTCTAAAGGTTGAGGAGCATCGCGGTTTCGTCGCAGTCCGGAAACTTGACGCAGAGCATGCAGTCCGACCAGATCTTGAGCGGAAGATCGGACCGGTCGATTTTCTGAAATCCGAACCTGCGGAAAAAGTCCGGGCGGTAGGTGAGGGTAAACACCTGGCTGACTCCGAAAGACCGGGCGTCTTCTATGGCGGTTTCGGTCAACGCCCGGCCGATTCCCTGCCCGACGTGCTGCGGCGCCACGGCCAGTGAACGGATTTCGGCAAGATCATCCCAGCAGATCTGCAGTGCGCAGCAGCCCATCATCGGTTCTCCGGATTCCCTTTCATATACGAAGAAATCCCGCACGTGGTCATAGAGCTTGCTCAGCGGTCTGGGCAGCAGCTCGCCGCGGTTGCCGTAAAACTGGAGAAGCCGATGGATCTCCTTGATGTCGCCGATGGCCGCTTTTCGAATCATGGATCGAATATTCTCAAGCCGTGTCGATAAAATGGAAATGGGAGAAAAGCCCATGGGTTGTGAACCGTCCGGCCGCCGGGGACATCCCGCCTGCTGACGGCCGACCGGTAGCCCCTATAGCATTGTTTTGGGCCGGGAGAAAACATAAAAAATCTCAAAAGGAGCGGTTGCTTGACCCAGACCGAAGCGTCAAAAAAGAAAGAGCGGGCCCTTCTTCGCCTTCGGGAGGCGGTCCCCCGGCTGTGCCGGGGCCTCGATGTTTCTCCCCCGCCCCGGACGGAAGGATGGGAGCACGCCTTCGACAGCAAGCTGCTTCCGCGGATTTCGCCCGACTTTCCCCTGATGGCCGCCATCTGCGGAGGCGGGTCGTCGGGGAAGTCGACGCTGTTCAATGCCTTGGCCGCAGCGCCTCTTTCGCCGGTCGGCGGCAGCGCTGGAATCAACCGCCGGGTGCTGGTGGGCGGCTGCAAACGCGCGCTGCAGCGGGATGACATCGTTTCGGTCCTTTTCGCACCGTTTGGCTGTCCTCCCGAGCCGATTTCCTCCACTGCCCAGCTCGCCGAGCCGGGCTGTCCGGTCTATGCCGCTGCCGAAGCCCTGCCGTCGGGACTGCTGCTGCTCGACACCCCGGATTTCGACACCGGCGCCCGGGGCCGCTACACGAACCGGGAGGTGACCCGCCAGGCACTGGAGGCCGCCGATGTCCTCATCTACATTTTTACCAATTCCAACTACAACAACCGGGACAACACCGATTTCATCTCCAGGATGCTGACCGGCATCGGCCGGCGCCGCTGCTTTTTGATCTACCGGGCCTATCCGAGCTTCACCGACGAGCAGGTTCGAGACCACGCCATGGTCGTTGCCCGCAATCTTTACGGGAAAGAGGCCAGCGAGGCCCTGCTCGGGATTTACCGGGCCGACGAGGACAATGACGTGGCGGCCGGAAAAAAACCGATGTTCCTGAGACCGGTTCCGCCGGGGGGCGCCGGCTTGTTGGACGCCCTGGCGGCCATCGATCCGAGAAAGGAGCGGGGCTCGCTTCAAGACGCCATCGTGTCAGACGTGCTGGCGTCGATCCGGGCCATCACGGACCGTGCCCGGCACCGCCGCGCCGCGCTCGGCCTTTACCTGGACGCGCTTGCCCTTGCCCAGAGCCGTTGCGTGGCCGACGCGCTGCGCCAGATGCCGATGGATGCGGTCATGCGCCGGTTTGCCGACATCTGGCTGGCCAACGATCCGACTCATATCCGATTGATGAGAAAGGCCGGCGGCGTCGTCGAGGCGCCCCTGCGCCTGTTGACGGCGCTTGCCCGGAAGACCGGGCCAAAGGCGGAAAAAGAGCCGGCATGGACGGGGAGCGGATTTGAAAAGGCCGTGGAAGAGGATTTGATCAGTGCCCTGCACCGGCTTTATGCCCAGGCAGTGGGGCCCGAAGTTTCGGCCGCCGGGCCGCTTTCAGATCCTGCCGTCCGCCGTATGGAGCAGGCGGCGGCTGCGGTCCTTTCCGCTTCGGAGGGCGGGGCCGGCGGCCGTCCGGCAATGGAGACTGCAGACGGCGGCAGGGAGCTGAAATTCCGGGTGCCGGCGCCCGGGGAGCTGGACGAGGTCCGCCAAAAACTGGAACAGCGCCCCTGGCAGGAGATCGCAGCATCGGTGCTTCGGCACAAAGACCGGATTGTTCGATTTTCCGCCGAATTGGACCGTGAGCTGGAAGAATTGGCGGATTCCCTGCGGCAGCAGATGGGTTTCTGGGGCCAGGTCCGCCAGACCTTTTCGGCGCTGCTCAACATTTTGCCGGCAACCGCTGCGGTGACCTACGTGCTGCAC
This sequence comes from uncultured Desulfobacterales bacterium, assembly GCA_965602445.1. Classification (GTDB taxonomy): domain Bacteria; phylum Desulfobacterota; class Desulfobacteria; order Desulfobacterales; family CAFBRK01; genus JAIPEL01. Next base: position 14,169 of record CBFCZJ010000047.1, read on the forward strand.
ACGGGAGATCCGGCCGGCGCCGCCGGGATCAAGGTCAAGCTCACCGGACTGTTCGGACTCCACGACCTGTATGCCCTGGTGGCGATTCCGGCCACCTCGGGAATGAAGAAGGCAGACCGAAGGCAGCTCGAGTCCCTGCTGATTCCCATCGCCCGGGCGTGGCTGACCCGGAAACTCGACGTGGTCCGCGGCCTGTTCGAAGCCCAGATCACCGGCCCGATCGAGCAGGCCGGCCGCGACCGCTTTCGCGAGGCCAAAACCCTGATCGAAGAAATCGGAAGGGATCTGAACCGATGCGAAGAGCAAAAATAGCCGGCGCCACCGAACAGATGCTCCAGGCCCATGGCCGGCTTGCCGGGTTCCGGCACCGGATCGAAGGCCTCCGGCAGCGGCTCGAGGAACTTGCCCTGTGGCGGCCGGCCGTGGGGCTGGCGCGCCAGGCGCAAGAGGCGGCCAGGCTGGTGGAAGGAATCCAGCACCGGCTGGAAAAAAAGCTTGTGGTGACCCTGATCGGCCCCTGCGGCGCCGGAAAATCGACGCTGCTCAACGCCCTTGCCGGAGTGGACGACCTTTCCCCGACCGGGATCGATCGGCCCACCACCCGGCAGGTCGTCATCTTCGGCAAAGACGCCGCCGACATCGATGCCTTTGCCGCACTTCACCCGGAGCTGCCGGTGCGGATGAAAACGGCTGAATCGGCCCGGAGCCTGGATCACCTGCTGCTGGTCGACACCCCCGACACCGACAGCAGCGAAGCCGAATCGTATCGGTCGGTGGTCGATGCGGTGGTTTCAGCCAGCGATGTTCTGCTTTGCGTGTTCGATGCGGAAAACCCAAAGCGCAGGGACCATGTCGACTTTCTGGCCCCCTACGTGCAGCGTTTCGACGGAGACTCACTGGTGGCGGTTCTCAACCGCTGCGACCGGCTTGAAGAACACGAGATCAAGGACCGCATCGTCCCGGAATTTTCTGCCTATCTTCACAGCGCCTGGGCGCGATCGGTCGACACTCTCCTTTGCACCTCGGCCAGAAGCCACCTGGCGGCGCCGGGCTGGGATCCGTCGGCGACCCCGCGGCACGGTTTCGACCAGTTTAAGCAGCTGCACGAACTGATTTTCGGGGCCTTCAACCGGCCCGGCTTTGTCGTCGATCGCCGGCTGGAAAACGCCGGACGCCTTTGCCGGTACATCGAGGCGCAGGTTCGCACCGCCGTCGGCCGGCACCGCCCGGCGATCGTCGATGCCGGGCGGCTGATTCTCGAGGCGGAAAAGCGCGCGGCCGACGCCGGGTTTCAGGCCCTGGAGCAGGAAGTCGCCGACGCCCAAACAGAGATCCATACCGCCCTTTACCGCCGGCTGGCCCAGCGGTGGGTCGGACCGGTGGGATGGATGACGGCGACGTGGGCCCGGCTGCTGAGCTTCGGCTCCGGAGTTTCGGCGTTTTTGCGAGGCGGCGGTACAGCGCTGCTTTCCCTGGCCTCAGGGGGACGAAGATCGTCCAGGTCCGGGGGGGAAAGTCCTTTTCCGGCGGCGCTCAAGAGCGTCCGGTCGGTCCTGGCCCGGGATTGGCCTGCCATCGCCGAGGCGCTGGTCAAGGGGGGGTTCGAACCTTCCGTGAGGCGGATCGAAGAGGTGCTGCCCGGGCTCGGAGACCGTCTCCGGTCCCTTTCAGACCGATGGGAAGAGGCACTTTTCACCGAGATCGACAGGGCCGCGGCAGCGCTCAGCCATCCCGTGCTGCAGGCGTTGTTCAATCTGCCCATCGTGGCCGTCCTGCTTCACGCCGGATGGCGGACCGTGGCCGACTACTTCTCCGGAAGCGTCCTGCCGGTAGCGTTTTTTCTGCATACGCTGCTGATGATGGGCATCGCCCTGGTGTTGGCCTTTTTTCTTTTTCAGACGCTGATTCGGCTGATCGCCGGCCAGCGGCGCGTCCTTAGAAAAACCCTGAAGCGGGCGCTGGGGTCGTCAGCGGAGCTTCGGCCCCTGACGGAAAGCGAGATCGGCGCCCGGATCGAGGCGTTTTTCGCCCTGGAGGCGATGGTGGCCGAAAAAGAGGAGAAATCGCCGGAGGAG
>CBFCZJ010000048.1:0-16133 GCA_965602445.1 uncultured Desulfobacterales bacterium
CAACTTCATCGGCTGCGCCCTGTGGCTCCCCCTGGTCTGGATGAAGATCCGGGAAGCCGCCGGCACCTGAGGCCGGCCTTACCGTCGGGGCTGCTTAAGTAAGAAACAACCTTATTCGTTTTCCTTGTGGACGCCGGCGGTCAATGGGCGTCGGCTGGCTGGAACTGGAGTTTTATAGAAAACCGGTTTCCTTTTTAACGACGGCGAAGCCGTCTCTAATAAATCCGCGAAAGCGGATTTATCGCGTAAGCGGATTTATTTCAGCAGGTGAGGTGAAAGGCCCCGGCGACGTCTTCTCCCTCGCTTTTCATCTGGTTGAAGGTCTCCACCGCGTCGCGGGTGTTCTGGGCGATAGTCCGGATGCCGTGGTCCGAAAGCACCGAGCGAGTGACCTCCGGCACCTGCATGTTGCCGGCATAGCCCGTGCCGATGACCAGGGTGTCCGGGTTGGCGACCAACACGTCTTCGATGTCCTCGCTGTCGAGACGGTGCCCGTCCCGGCGCCACCAGTTGCCTTTCACGTGCCCGTCGATGATCTTCAAATCGTTTCTGTGGGTTTTCCCCTCTATCTTCATATACATTCCGGTCGCATACTCTTCGATCATGCTCATCATCGCTCTCTCCTTTCGCAGGCAATCTACCTTTTAGAGCGCTTGTCAGAATAACGTTCCGATTGCAGCAGTCCTCTGGGTGCTGAGTGGGTTGTCAATCACATCCAAAATTGATTGGTCCAAGCGCTCTAAAAGTTTTTCCTCATTTTTGAAAAATGATTATAGGGATTGTCCAACAACCGTGTCATCGCTATGGAGCTTCAACGCGCCGAGCACTCCGAGGCTGCTCAAACGGAAGGGAATTCTGAAAACTCTTATAAACTAGCGCATAAATCGTATCGGTCAACCGGGCATCGCGGGACACGCTCATCAAACCGGGCCAGCGATTTGATGTTGACATTCAGCTGATTTCCGGCGATTTGAATGCCTTAGCTGTGTCGACAGCGACCGTTTCGTTTTGCTCACGAATCCTGGCTGAAACAGCGGGAAAGACGCGGCTCGGCTCTGGAAGCGGACCTGGACAGGCAGCCGGCGAAAACACCACTACAGCAGGAGGAAATCATGATCGTCGGAATTCTAAAGGAGATCAAAGCAGAAGAAAACCGCGTATCCATGGCCCCGGCCGGAGTGGAGGTCATGATCCAAAACGGCCACACCGTCCTGGTGGAAAAAAGCGCCGGGGCCGGAAGCGGCTTTGAAGACGACAGGTATATCTACGCAGGTGCGAAAATCGTCGACTCGGCCGCAGAGATTTTCCAGCGCGCCGAAATGGTCATGCACGTCAAAGAGCCGCTGCCCGCCGAATACGATCTGATCCGGGAAGACCAGATCGTGTTCACTTACCTTCACCTGGCCGCCGCCGAGAATCTGACCCGCGCCCTGATTGAACGCCGATCGGTCAACATTGCCTATGAAACCATTCAAAAGCCCGACGGTTCTCTGCCCCTGCTCACGCCAATGAGCGAAGTGGCCGGGCGCATGGCCATTCAGCAGGGCGCCAAATATCTGGAGATGATCAACGGCGGCAGGGGGATTTTGCTCGGCGGCGTTCCCGGAGTGGATCCGGGAACCGTCCTGGTCATCGGCGGCGGGGTGGTGGGCACCAATGCGGCCAAGATGGCCTGCGGACTTGGGGCAAAGGTCTACATCCTCGACATGAATCTGGACCGCCTCCGCTACCTGAGCGACGTCATGCCCGCCAACTGCTTTCCCCTCATGTCGAGTCCGGAAACCATCCGGGAGCTGGCCATGAAGGCCGACGTCATTGTCGGTGCGGTCCTGATCCCCGGCACCAAGGCGCCCCGGCTCGTCACCAAAGACATGCTCAAAACCATGAAGCAGGGCTCGATCCTGGTGGACGTGGCCATCGACCAGGGCGGATGCTTCGAGACATCCAAGGCCACCACCCACGCAGATCCGATATACACCATCGACGGCGTGGTGCATTACTGTGTGGCCAATATGCCCGGAGCCGTCCCCAAAACCTCTACCAAGGCCCTGACCAACGCCACCCTTCCCTATGCCGTGCAAATCGCCAACAAGGGCTGGAAGCGGGCCATGGTCGAAAATCCGGAAATCAAACTGGGCGCCAACGTCATGCAGGGAAAGGTGACGTACCGGGGCGTGGCCGACGCCTTCGGCATGGACTACACGGATATCGAGTCCCTTTTATCGTGATGATCTCCGGAGGCGGCGAGGCTTGCTCACATTTTTTCCCGGACTTCCCATCAACGTCAGGCCGCGGCCGGCGGGGCAGGAGTGTTTTTTGAAGCTCTTCAATCAACCGTAGTTTTATATATGCTCTCGACCTTGTATTGGGATTGTCAAACAAGCTTTCCAGAACCGGGTATTCCCATTTTGCCGATACCGAGCGAGCCACCGAGGTTCACCGGAAAGGTGACAATCCCCATCAGTAGTTGGCCATGCAGGTCGGATAGCTTTCCGATCCCGGCGGCCGCAGCACGTTGAGCTGCAAAGCGTCGATCCGGATCCTGGCGCTTTCGACGTAAAACCCGAGACGGCCTTTTTTGAATCGGTCGTCTGCCAGGGTCAGCAGCACGTACCCGTTGAGCGAAAACTCGATGTATTGCTCATAGACGAGCAGGCAAAACGGCATCGGATCGGCTGTGGCAAGGTAATAGCCCGCCTGGAGCTGGTCGTAGGAAAAAGCCCCTTCGATTCCCCCTTCCGGGTTGTGAGACCAGGCCCGGATCTGAGCGATTCCCTTGAAAATGTCGAGACTCAAGTAATAGCCGTCGCCCTGATCGTCAATCCGGAATACCAGCCCGCATTTACCGTGCCCCTCGAGGTTGAGCGCGCCTTCCAGCATGAAATCCCGGTACTCTCCCCGGGGCAGAAAGGCTTCAAAGCCGCTGTCGCAGCCCAGCCAGCAGGAGGCAGATGAGGTTTCCCCGCTCGCGTGAGGATTGGCAAAAAGCTTGTCTATCGGTTCCAGGTCCGCCGGGGTGTATCGCTCGGCGATCAACTCGCTGAACCCGGCAAAGGTCTTCAACCTCAGGTGGCCTCTGTCGTCGACCGCCAGCTCCTTGGGAGGGGCCATCAGGTGGCTCCCCTGGGTGGTGAGCCCCTTGTAGAAAAAATTCCAGACCAGGGTCCGGTCGCCGTCTTCAGACACTCGGGCAGCGTAGTTTCCCTGAGGCATGAGCACGTTGTCATAGAAATTGTGATAGGGACCGGCAAGATCGTCGGCGTACCAATAGTGGACCTTGACGTCCTCCCGTATGGAGGCGATCAGGTAATAGCGGCTCCCGATCCGCACCAGGTTGGGCACCTCCAGGTCGTCGTAGTGCATCGGATGAAACAGGGGCGGATGAAAGGCGAATCGGCTTTCGGACGTTTCTTCGGCCAAGGCCACACATCCCCTGCGGATGATCGGCCCCGTCTTTACCCGGGCCGCTGCCAGCAGATAGATTTTCCCGTTGTCCTGGAAGCAGAAGGGATCCCGGAAGCTGACCCAGCGGCGTCCTTGCTTGACGCTGTGTTCGTAATGGGCCTCGGATACGGTCAGGGGGTAGCGGCCCGAATCGTCTTTTTCCCAGCGGTAGAGGTCTGCACTGCGGGCCAGGCCGATCCGCTGCACGCGTCCGCGCTCCCGCATGCACAGCCCGGTGTAAAACATGCGCCAGACACCGTTCCGAAACGGGTCCGGCGAAACGTGCATGGTCCAGAGCATGTCGTCGTCCCAGCTTTCCGGATCGCTGATGAACAAGGCGTTTTTCACCCGCCGCCACTTGAGGCCGTCTTTGCTCACCGCGTGGGCGATGTAGTCGTGATTCGGCAGGGTCAGGTGAAACAGGTGGTAGAGACCGCCGTGTCTGACCACATCGACATCGCCGATCTCAAAATCGCGGAATCCGTAGCCGGAATACATCGCTGATTTCGACATCCATTCGGTTGACATGACCAGTTTTCTCCTTCAACGGTTCCACCGACAAGTCTGTATCACGATCGCTGGAAGGCAAACGAGTGCCTTCGGCACTTGCGGCAGGTATTCTGCGGATCACTGCGAAACGATCGTTGCCCGTAGCAGAGGGTAAGCGGCTTCCGGTTTCAAGGCTTGCCAGTCTCTCAGCTTCCCAGCTTCCCGGCTTCCCAGCATCCAGGCTTCCCAGCCTCCAAGCTTTCCAGCGGCGCGAAGCGCCCTATTCCAGCGGCTGGCCGTCTCTGCCCACCCGGATCCCGTAATTTTGAATCTTGTGGCGGAGGGTCCGGGGGCTGATCTGCAGAATCCGGGCCGCACTGTCCTTGTCGCCCCGGGTGCGGTAGAGCATGTCGCGAATGGCCCGGGTTTCGGCCGATCTTCGCACCTCCGAAAGGGAAAGCTCGTTGGGCGGATCGGCGAAATGCCACAGGAAATCGGACGGAAGATCGTCGGGCCGGATCAGTTCCCGTTCGTTGACGATGAACATCCGCTCCACCAGGTTTTTGAGTTCCCGGACGTTTCCGGGCCAGTCATAGCGGAGAAAAATATCGAGCACCTCCGGGGCGATCGCCGGCTTCGGCTTCCGGTACTTGATTACGAGCCGCTCCATGAAGTGATCCAGCATCTTGGGGATCGCCTCCCGGCGCTGGCGAAGGGGCGGAAGGTAGATGGGGACCACCTGAAGCCGGTAAAACAGGTCTTCGCGGAATTCTCCTTCGGAGATCAGGGCCTTTAAGTTCTTGTTGGAGGCTGAAATCAGCCGAACGTCCACCTGGATCGCGTCGCTGCCTCCGATCCGGACAAACCGGAAGTCCTCCAACACCCGCAAAAAGTCCACCTGGTTGTCATAGGGAAGCTCGGAAACCTCGTCGAGAAACAACGTTCCGTTGTGGGCGATTTCAAAGCATCCCCTTTTGCGGTCCACAGCACCGGTATAGGCCCCCTTTTCATGACCGAAAAGCTTGTCCTCGAAAAGAAGCCCGGAGAGAATTCCGCAGTTGATGGGCACGAATGGATGCGGCGCCCGCGGGCTCAGCAGATGGATAATTCTGGCCAGAATCTCTTTGCCCGTGCCGCTTTCGCCTGTGATCAAAATGTTGACGTCGAAAGGGGCCACCTGGTGGACCACTTTCAAAATCGAGCGCATCGATTCCGACTCGAGGATGAACTCCTCTAAAGCGGTGTCCCGCATGCTCGTCTGTTGCGGCGACTGGATCTTCATAAAACACCCAACCTTTTCTGATCGCGTCAATGTCGACCTGCTATTGAATCAAAGGCCATCTTTTTTGGCAAGTTTTTTCCTGCTGCGGCAAATGTTTGCCGAAAACCGCGGCCCGCATCCCTTCGATTACGCAAACGATCATATCATTATATCAATATTTTCATTCTATTATAGTGCGGAACCCCCCAATGGCACAAAGATTGCGAGGTTTGGACCGAATTTGATGAAAGCGGAGAAAACATGCCGTTTGAAAAACCCATCGGACAATTCATGCATCCCCTGGATCGCTACGGAATTCTTCGACCCGAAGAAACGATTCTGTCGGCGCTTCAACAGATGCGCCGCGCCGAGGAAAACAACCACCCCCCGCACCTGATCGTCGTCTCCGACGCCCCTGCCGGAAGCGAAACCATCCAGGGGTTCGTCACGCCGGAAGACATGGTGTTCGGCATATCCGCGCCCTTTTTGAAGGGGGTCGAACGGACCGGCCCTATTTTTTTCGAAGGGCTGCTGGAGGCCGAATACCGCCAGGCCGGGCAGCGGGCCGTGGCCGAGATCATGTCGCCGGTGGCCGGCAGCATCGACGAAAGCGAGATGCTCATGGAGGCGGTGTTTTTGATGAACCGCCATGAGGTCCGGGTTCTTCCGGTGACCCGGTCTGCGGAGGTCACCGGCATCGTTCACATCGAGGATATTTTCAAAGAATTGCTGGAGCGAACGGCCCGTCTGTAGATCGGCCTGCCGCCCGCAGATGCCGGGCCGGCCGGGAGTTTTTTTCGACAACGGTATCAACAACCCTGCAGCAGAGCCTGCAGGATCCTGTCGGCCAAAAGGAGGGAGTATGGAATTTATCAGTGTCGAGGACCTGATGGTCCCCCTGGAAGAGTATGCAACGGTCAAGGAGGACGACACGCTGTTTGACGCCGTCATGGCCCTGGAGGCGGCCCAGCAGAAACGAAACGTCGAAAAGCACCAGTTCATGCACCGGGCCGTACTGGTGTTGGACGATCGAGGAAAGGTGGTCGGGAAAATCGGCCATATCGACGTGCTCCGGGCACTGGAGCCCAGGTACAAGGACTTCGGCGACACCAAGTCGATCGCCCGTGCCGGTTTCAGCCCTCAATTCATCCGTTCCATGATGGACAATTACCACCTGTGCGATTCATCCCTGGTAGACATGTGCAGCAAGGGCGCCCGGATCAAGGTCAAAGAGTTCATGTATTCCCCCGAGGAAGGCGAAAAGGTGGATGCCGAAGCCTCCTTGTGCGAAGCGATCCATCAGTTCGTCATGACCGGCATGCACCTGGGCCTGCTCGTGGTCAAGGAGGGGAAAATCGTCGGCATTCTTCGCCGGACCGACGTGTTCATGACGGTGTTCGGGTTGATGAAGGAGTGTGAGATCAAAGAAGAATCCAAAAAATGACGGACGGCTCAGCGATCCCTTCGACAACTCCCAATCCCGAATGAAAAGGAGAAGACTGCATGAGTCACGATATCGAACACGACGTTGGCGGCGGTGGAATCCTGTCCAACAAGAGCCTTTGGCTCGGCATCGGGGCCGCCATATTCATTCTGGTCGGTTTTATTTTGCCAACGCCCGAATCCATGGTGCACATCGTGGAAAAATACGGCTTTGCCGAAAAGATGATCCATTGGGAGATCGCCCACGATGCAGCAGACGCCGCCAACAAGACCATGACGGTGATGGGCATCATCCCCATGGCGATCATCTTCTTCGCCACCGAAGCCATCCCCATCGGGCTGACCGGCATCATGATGCCGATGCTCGCCTACTTTCTTCACCTGCTGCCCCGGGAAATGATCGGAAAAACCTTTGCCGGCGATGCGCCGATGTTCCTGCTCGGCGTGCTGGCCATGGGCGTGGCCGTGGTGGACGTGGGCCTGCACAAGCGGCTGGCAAGCTGGCTGCTCGGCTGGACCCGGGGATTTTACGTGCCGGTCTTCGTGCTGTGCATCAGCATGTCGGTGGTCGGCTCCTTTATCTCGGCCCATGCCATGTGCGCCTTCATGACCCCGGTCATGGCCGCGGTCTACTTCGGGGCGGTCCGTGCCAACAGTCCATCAGGACAGCTGGTCCACGACCCGGCCCTGGCCAAATTCTTGATGTTCACCCTCTGTTTCGCCCTGAATGTGGGCGGGGTCGGTTCGCCGGCCGCCGGCGGCCGGAACGTCATCATGATGGGATTCTGGAGCGAGTACGGCGTTCCCATGGACTTTTTCACCTGGATGAAATATGGACTTCCCCTGGTGCCGATCCTGGGGCTCACCGTCGCCGTCTATATGCTGGTGCTCTTTGGAAGGAAAATCAAAACCAAGGACCTGACCCCGGGATTGAAGGCGATCAAGGAAGAGACGCGGAAAATGGGCAAGATGAACTATGCCGAATACGTCACATTCGGCATGCTGATGCTGATTCTGGCCCTGTGGATCGTCGGCGGCGAAGAGCTCGGCCTGGGCGGACCGTCGCTGCTGGCCTTGCTGATCCCGGTGATCTTTCGCACCACCGACTGGAAAAAGATCTTAAACGGCATCTCCTGGGATGCCTGGTTCATGTACTGCGGCGCCTTGACCCTCGGCGCCCTGCTCAAGGAAAGCGGCGCAGCCATGTGGCTGGCCCAGACATTTTTGGACGTGTTGAGCAGCATCGGCATGAGCGAAGGCTTCGGTCTGTGGGTGGGCCTGTCGGGTCTGTCGGGCCTGATGACCAACTTCATGTCCGATGCCGGCACCACCGCGCTTCTGGGCCCCATCGTCATCCCCATGGGCATCATGACCGGCGTGGAAGGCGAACCCTGGGCGGTCGGCCTCGGCGTCGCCTTTGCCACCTCCTTTGCCCATTTTCTCATCGTCGGCACCCCGAACAACGCCATCGTATACGGGCTGGGCGTCTACCCGGATTCGGGCGAAAAGATGATCCACCCCATGGACTTTGTCAAATACGGGTTCGTGCTCTGGATCCTGTCGATGGTGCTGACCTGGGCCATCGAATTTCTGGTCATCTACAACATCGTCGGGTTTCCGGAGGGCTTGCTGGAAACGGCAAAAAGCGTCATGATGAAGGGAACCCCGTAGCGGACAGCCCCATACGTTCGAAAAAGGGAGGAAACCATGCCCCAGTGCAGCAAATGCGGGAAAAAGGGCCTTTTTTTGAAAATCGAAGAAGACACCGGTCTTTGCCTCTCCTGCAACGAGGCATTCGCCGCCGAAGGCAAACCGCTGACCTCCGGCATCATGGAGGCCAAGAACAAGGCGACAGCGGCAAAGGACCCGGAACAGATTCGAACCCACTGCCGGACCGTCGTGGAACTGGGCGAAAAACTGGTCGCGCTGCATAAGCGCTTCGGCCTGGCGCCGAGCCAGGAGCTGCTCGATTTGATGGAAACCTACCGGAAAATGGGAGCTCAGGCAGGCGGGCAGGCTTCCTGATCGCCCGTTCCTGAAGCGACCTGCTTTCGACGCAAGGAGGACCGATGAGCGAAAAACAAAAACGGCTGAGGGACCTGCTGATCCCGCTGAGCGACTATCCCCATATGCCTTACTGGGGGACGCTCCGAGAGGCCATTGCACAGCTCAATGTGGCTTACGAAACCGGGCACCACACGATCCTGGTCTTTGACGAGGCGTACAAACTGGTGGGCATCCTTTCCCAGAAGGATATTCTCAAGGGAATGGTGCCGAAATTCGCCCAGCACTACTCCGAGGGCGTCCCGGTTTTCTGGGACGATCTTTTGGCGGCCGGCAGCGAGAAACGGCTCAAGCTGCCGATCCAGGAGTTCATGTCCCGGGTAAAAGCCACAGGAGAAGCCGAAGACAGCATCCTGAAGGCCGCCCATGTACTTCTGCAGGAAAACGTCTACCTCCTTCCGGTCATGGAAGGTCAAAAGCTGATCGGGGTGGTGAGCATGGGCGACGTGTTTCAGGAGATCACCAACACCGTGCTCAAGCTCTGAGCCGTCTTGTTCCAGGCGCCGGGTTGTAGAGCCGGCTTTCGGCGCCCACCGTATCTGTCGTTTCCGGCGGCGCTGTTTTTAAGAGCGCCGCCGGAAGCCGCCGCGGAGAGGTCCCGGTCATGTCCAAAATCAGCGCCATCCTCCACTACTTCGGTAAAAAGAAACGGGATAAGGCCGTCAGGGACGAAGACGAAAGCCGACTGTTTACGGCCTACTACCAAGCCTTCCGCAGCCTCCTCGGCTACAACCATCAGGTGCTGCGGACCATGGGCGACATGCAGGAAAAGGCCCAGGGCGGATACCTGTTCGATCGGGCCTACATCCGCTCCTCGTGCCGAGATCTGCTTTCCGGTATCGAACACATCATCGGCGAACTCAACACCCTGGCCGACAACCGGTATGCCGATCTGGTGATCCCCTTCCAGCGATGCATGGCAGAGATCCAGGCCCGGATCGATCCGAAAATCGAGATCCCCGAAGGTCCCTATGTGCGCCGCCTCCAGGAGGTGGGTCGGGACGATCTGCCGGCGGTCGGCGGCAAGTTCTCGCCCCTCGGCGATATTGCAAAAGACCCGTCTCTGAATGTTCCGCCGGGGTTTGTCATCACCACCCAGGCATTCATGGCATTCATGGCCCACAACCGGATCGGAGAGTTTGTCGAAAACGCTCTGAAACGCCTGGACATCAGGGACTACGAGGCCCTGCAGCAGGTCACCGAAGAGATCCAGAAGCAAGTGTTCAACGGCGAGGTCCCGCCGCAAGTCGAAGCCGCCATCATGGAGGGCATCGAATTGCTGAAACAGGCCACCGGCATGCAGGAGATTCGCACGGCCGTCCGAAGCTCCGCTTTGCAGGAAGACATCCGCGCCAGCTTTGCCGGCCAATACCGAAGCGAGCTCAACGTGCCTGCCGAAGGGCTTCTTTCCGCATACAAAGGGATCCTGATCAGCCTGTTTTCTCCCCGGGCGGTATTCTACTTCAAGGACAGGGCATTTGACATCGCCAACATGGCCATGGCCGTGGGGGTCATGGCCATGGTCGACGCCCGATTCAGCGGTGTTCTTTACAGCCGCGATCCGGCTTTCAAAAGCCGGGACCAGGTTCTGGTCAATGCCGTTCGCGGATTGGGGCCTTATGCCGTGGACGGCACCGAATCTGCCGACGTCTACACCGTCGATTACGGAAGCACCACCGAAGTGCAGGTCCAGGCGGTCGGAGAACAGCGGCGGAAGCTGGTATGCGCGGCCGACCAGGGACTGGCAGAAGAAGAACTTTCCGAAGACGGCCCCCGGGTGCCTTGCCTGGGCGACGATCAGATTCAGGCCCTGGCAGAAATCGGCCGGCGCCTGGAGTCCGAATTCGGCCGTCCCCAGGATGTGGAGTGGGCCATCGACCCTGCCGGGCAGATATTCGTTCTCCAGAGCCGGCCCCTGAAAGTCAGCGCCGGCAAGGGGTTGACGCCGGAGCGGAAGCGGCGCGTCGAAGGCCACCGGGTGCGGATCGACAGCGGCACGGTCGTGTGCCGGGGTACGGCGTCCGGAAGGGTCCGGGTACTCCGGGATATCGGCGCCGCCGGCGACTTTGCCGACGGAGAGGTGCTGGTCATCCGCCACAGCCATCCCGAATTTGCGGTGCTTCTGAAAAAGGCCGCTGCCGTGGTCTCCGATGTCGGCACGGTGCTGGGCCATCTTGCCACCGTGGCCAGAGAGTACCGCATACCGGCGATTTTCAACGCCGACACGGCCACCCGCGAGCTTGAAGACGGACTTTTGGTGACCGTCGACGCCGATTATGCCGTCGTCTACGAAGGGCGCGTCGAAGAAATCCTGCATCGGTCCGAGCCCACCGACGCCGTAGCCGAAGCGCCGGTGGTGCGCACCCTCAGGGAAATTCTTACTTTCGTCACCCCCCTGAACCTGACCGACCCCCGCAGCGCGCACTTTTCTCCCGCCTCGTGCAAAACGCTGCACGATATTACCCGGTTTTCCCACGAAGCGGCGCTTCGCACGATGTTCGCCCTCACCCGGGAAAGCTGGTTTTCAGAGACATCCGCCCGCCAACTCAAGGCGGAGCTGCCGTTGAAGTGGTGGGTGATCGATCTGGGCGGCGGCATCAAAGAGGGCAGCCGGGGAAAAACCGTCGACGTACAAGATTTGAAATCGGTGCCCATGCGCGCCCTGTGGAAAGGCATGACCGCTCTTCCCTGGAAAGGGCCCCCGCCGATCGACACCAAGGGGTTCTTGTCGACCATGATGCACACCTTGACCAACCCGGACACTGAACCGGCCGTCGACCACGGCCTGGCGGACCGGAACACCATCCTGGTGGCCGAAGACTTCGTCAACGTCAGCACCCGGCTCGGGTTTCATTTTTCCACCGTGGAGTCGTTTATCGGCACTTCTGAAAACCAGAACTACATCAGCTTCGTTTTCACCGGCGGAGGCGCCGACGACGGACGCAGGGGCCGGCGGGCCCGGCTCATCGGAAAGCTGCTGGAGCGGTTCGACTTCCGGGTGGAAATCAAGGGTGACACCGTGTTTGCCCGCATGGAGGGCCATCCCGGGTCCGTGACCGAAAATCGGCTACAGGTGCTCGGACACGTGATCGTCCACACCCGGCAAATGGACATGGTCATGTACAACGAACAGATGATGGAATTTTATTACCGAGACATGGCAGCCGAGATCGAATCTCATATCGCCGGAGAACCGGCATGACCCCGCTGGCGGAAAAAGAACTCCGATCCGCCGTAGCGGACCCGTTTGGCGGCAGCAGCCGCCCCCGGCTGCAGCTTTGGGTGGTGGTTCTGGTCATTGTGAGCCTGCTTTTGGGGGCCATCGTGCTGGGCGTCCTGTCCGCCCGGGAGATGAAAAACCGGATCAGCGAAGACTTCAACACCCAGCAGCTTTCCCTGGCCCGGCACGCGGCAAGCACCCTCGAGCACCATTTCCGCACCCTGAAAAGCGAACTGCTCACCTTGGGCCTCTCGCCGTCGATTCAATACGTGGAGACGGTGTCGTGGAAAAACCGGATGAAGATCTCCCTTTCCACTGTCCGGGATCTGAGCGTTTTTCGCATCACCCTGATCAGCGGCGACGGCAGACGCACCTTTGTCATGAATGCCAACCAGGCCGTTTTCATCGAGGAGGCGGCTCAAACCACCCTGCCCCCCTATTTTGACTGGTGCCGGGATCCGGCCAACAAGAACCAGGTCTATGTCACGCAGGTAAAGCAAGGGATCGTCGAAAATTCCGAAGAAGGGCTGGTCATGGAGATGGCCACGCCCGTCTACCAGATCTCCCCGGATGAAGCGCACCCGGTGCCGACCCAGCGGTTTTCCGGCGTCCTCATCTTTTCCCTCGACGCCGGAAACCTGGCCGAAAAGGTGGTCCGCCCCATCCGCTCGGGAAAAACCGGATACGCCTGGGTCATCGATCAAAGCGGCACATTTCTATACCATCTGGAAGGCAAGTTCGTGGGAGAAAACGCCTTCGAAATTCGGCAGGTCGCAGAACCCCGGATTTCCTTTAAAAAGATCAATTTCCTGCAGAAAGAAATCATGCTCCAAGGCAAGGAGGGGTCGAGCCGATACACTTCGGGATGGCACCGGGGCGACATCGGCCGGACCGAGAAGCTGATCGCCTTTTCCCCGGTCCATCTGGGGGCGGCCAACGCCCAGCGGATCTGGTCGGTGGCGGTGGCCGCGCCCGTCTCAGAGGTTCAGGACGTGATCCAGAGCGTCTACCTTCGGCAGGCCATGATCCAGGGCGTTTTTACCGTGGCCGTATTGATCATGCTTTTCTTTCTGCGCTCCTATGAAATGCAGTGGGTCGAATCGCTGGAGTGGGAGGTGCAGAAAAAAACCAGGGACCTGCAGGAGTATGCCCGCCGGCTGGGGGACTCCGAGGCGCGGTACCGCTCCCTGGTCGATTCCGCCGACGATCTGATCTGCGGGCTGGACCGTAACGGACGGGTGATGACGTTCAACGAGCAGTGGGTGCGCCTGACCAGCCGGCGGTCGAAGGACGTCATCGGAAAACGGATCGTCGACGTGGTCGCTTTCCAGGACCCGAACGAGGTCCTTGCCGCCGTGGAGGGCGTCCAGAAAAAGGACCGCCCGATCTCTATGGAGGAAAGAATCGAAATCGGCGAACGGCTCCGCTGGATAGACATCAAGTTCAACCGGGTTGTCTACACCGATTCGATGATCGCTGAAACCGAAAATCCGTCGATTCTCATGATCGCCAGAGACATCACCGAACACAAGCAGGTCGAGTCCCAGCTCTTCAACGCCCAGAAACTGGCGGCCCTCGGTGAGTTGTCTGCCGGCGTCGCCCATGAAATCAACAACCCGCTGGCCGTCATCCTCGGCTTTACGGAAATGCTCCTCGACAAGGAAGCCGAGGGAAGAAAACAGCACGAGATGTTAAAGGCCATCGAACGGCAGGGGGAAAACTGCAAGCGGATCGTGGAAAACCTGCTGACGTTTGCCAGGGTTCCCCAGCAGGATACCACTTCAACGGACGTCGGCGTGGCGCTTCAAAAGGTGCTGGATGTGGTCGCCAATACACTGCTGACCCGAAAGGTCGAGCTGAAAACAGATATCCCCGGGGACCTGGCTCAGGTGGTTGGAAATGCCTCGGAACTGGAGCAGGTTTTTTTAAATATCATCAACAACGCCGTGGCTGCCATGGAAAACGGCGGGCTGCTCGCCATCAAGGCCCAAAGGCACGGACAATACGTGGCGATCGACTTTACCGACACCGGAACCGGCATCGCGCCGGAAAATCTCGAGAAAATCTTCGAACCGTTTTTCACTACCAAGAAAGTGGGGGAAGGTACCGGGTTGGGGCTTTCGGTGAGCTACGGGCTGGTGAAAAAAGCCGGCGGCGAGATCCGGGTATCGAGCCGGCAGGCCACCGAAGACAAGACGGGCGACACCTGCTTTTCGGTGCTGCTTCCCGTTTGCGAAGAATGCTGAGCCCGGACGCCGCCGCACCCGAAGAAAAACGGTCCCGCACCGGGGCCCAAGGCCAAGACCATGAAATTTCGTACACAGCGCTCGGAACATAACAAGGAGGGAAACCGATGACGGAAAAAATCCTGGTCATCGACGATGAAATGGACATGCTCATGATGCTGCGGATGCTCATCGAGGACAACACCGACCACAGCGTCGAAACGACGAACAACCCTTCCGAAGGGCTCAAACGGCTTTCTGACGAATCCTTTGACCTGGTCATCACGGACTTGAAAATGCCGGGCATCGACGGCATGGAGCTGTTTGCCGAGATCCGAAAATCCGTCCCGCATCTTCCGGTCATCCTCATCACCGCCTACGGCTCCCAGGAGGTGGCAGACGAGGCGATCCGGGAAGGCATTTCGGATTTTATCACCAAACCCTTTAAAAAAGACCGGATCCTGTTCAGCATTCAACGGTCCCTGGAGCTTTCCCGGCTCCGAAAAGAAAACGAAGCCCTGAAAAAAAACCTGCCGCAGGGCTGAGCCACAGCCAGACGCTTTCTTCCGGAAAAGAAAGATGGGCGATTCGGAATTAAAATCGATGACTGCCGAGGCGCTTCGCGTCTTTATGGAAACCAGAAACGATTCGGATTACGTGCTCATCGATGTCCGCCAGCCCGCCGAATACGAATCCGGACACATTCCGGGCGCCCTTTTCCTTCCCCTGTTGGACCTGGAACGCAAGCTCTTCTCCCTGCCCGGGGACCGTGATCTGATCTTTTACTGCCACTCCGGGGGACGTTCGCGGGCAGCCGCGTTTCTGGCGGCGGAAGCAGCGGTCACCGTCGGCGGCGTCTATAACCTGGAAGGGGGGATCCTTGCCTGGGAGGGAAAGAAGCTGACGGATTTTCCGAGGATCCAGGTTTTTGAAAAGGGTGCCGGCATCGAGTCGCTTCTCTACACGGCGATGGATCTGGAAAAAGGAGCCTGGCGGTTTTACCGCGCCGCCATGGACAAGGACGCAGATCATCCGATTTTTTCGACCCTGTCCGAGCTATCGGAGGCCGAAGCGGTCCACGCCCGGGCGATATACAAACACTGGGCCTCGACTCAGAAAGATCCCCAACCCTTCCAGGACTTGTTTTCATCTCTTGCCGGCGACATAATGGAGGGGGGAGAATCCCTTTCCAGTGCATTGGAACGGATCGAGGCCCTCTCCGGAGATTGGTGTCTGGGTATCATCGAACTTGCCCTGCACATCGAGTATTGCGCCTACGACCTGTATCGGACCGCAGCTGAAACCAGCGAGGACGATGGGATAAGGGGCACGCTTTTGTCCGTTGCCCAGGCTGAAAAGAGTCACATGCGCATGCTGACAAGAGGCATCGGCCGGTGCCGGGAGTCGTCCGGCGCGCAGCCGGGTGCCAAACGGGACCCTGAATAAGACACTACGGCAGGAGCACTGCTGCCGCCGAGCAGGAGGCCCCGGATCGGGTCTTATAGCTCAACGTTCGGGATTCATGATGAAGCAAAATGCATAATGCGGTTATCCAGAAAGATCCAGGGTGGCGCCGGCGGCCAATGGGAATCGACTCTCCTGCCGGCCAAAACTCGCCATCCAGGCCGCGTAGAGACGGCCGATGATAAGCTCTTCGGGCTGAAATCCCGGCAAACCGGAGTGATCTGACTCATCGCAACGATCGCGTCGCGGCCGTCTCAACGCGGCCTAAATGGCTCAGACAGTTGCCCGGCATCCGAGCCGACTCCCATTGGCCACCGGCTGGTCGCAACTATAGTTTTACGGGATTATGTACCAGTGTGAGGCTGCAGCCGGTATACGAACGCTACAGGAGGATTTGAGATGTTCAAAAGCATCCTGGTTCCAACCGATTTTTCCAATAACTGCCAAAGAGCTCTGGAAACGGCTGTAGCCCTGGCCGACCGCCTGGACGGGAAAGTGGCCGTGATGCACGTGATCGAAACGT
>CBFCZJ010000049.1:0-16067 GCA_965602445.1 uncultured Desulfobacterales bacterium
CCGGGTCACCCCCCCAAGTGATCCGGCCGAATTGGCGCGCTCCATCGGCGCTGTAGGGGTATTGAGCCCGCCGATCGTAAAACAACGGCGCGGCCGGTGGTCGGTGGTCTGCGGCTTTCGCCGGATGGCCGCCTGCCGGCTTTTGGGCCGAAATTCCATCGCCTGTCGGATACTTTCCGACGACAGCGATTTTCTGATCTGCGCCAAAATCGCCGTCGCAGACAATGCCTCCCAGCGACGGCTGAATCCGGTGGAGCTTTCCCGAGCCTACCGGCTGTTGTCCCAGGCGCTTTCTGTTGAAGAACTCCCGAGCGCCGCAGGGGAGATCGGCCTTCCGGACGGCCAAGAACTGATCGAAAAACTCTGGGAGCTATGCACCGCTTCTGAACAGATCCAGCGGGGGATTGTCGACGAACGGATCGCGCTTCCCGTGGCCCTGGAGCTGATCCGGATGCCGGAGGCGGAGACCGCCGCCTTCGCCGAACTGCTCGCGTCGGTCCCCTTGAGTTTGAACCGGCAGCGGGAGGCGCTGGCTCTGATCCGGGAAATCGCCCGCCGGGAGGATTTGGATGTTACCGCCGTTGTCCATGCGCCGGAACTGACGGAGATCGCCCAAGACCCGGAAACGGCGCTGCCCCAAAAGGGAAAAGCACTTATTCGCGCCCTCAAACGCCGCCGATTTCCATCGCGAGTCAAGTTCGAAGAGGCATTTGAGCAAAAGCGCCGGCAGCTGCCGCTGGGCGAAGGGATGTCTCTGCTGCCGCCTCCCAACTTCGAAGGGAGCCGGTATGTGCTGCAGCTGTCGTTTCAATCTGCGGATCAGCTTTCGGAGCAGCTGGACCGGGGAAGGAAAGTGGCCCAAAGCAAAATGTTGCAGGAGATTCTTTGCGCAGAGTGAGAAAGGGGCCTGTTTTTGCAGGTCAGTGCCACCGCCGGCCGGGCTGGGGGCCGTTCGGTTGACAAAACTGCGGCGGGCATGCCCGCCGCAGTTTATTCGACGACCCAGAATTTGGAGACCAGCTCCAGGTAAATATAGACCAGAAACGTAATGGTGCCGATGAACAGAACCGTCAGGTAGAGGCTGTTCCACTTGTGGCGCCGCTGTTTTTTGGGGTCTGTGTATACCGGCTGGCCGCATTTTGTACACCACGACCGCTCGCCGTCCACCGTTACCAAATTTCCGCATTTGCAGGTGACTTGTTCGGACATCTGATGGTTTCGCCTTTCATTGCCCGCCGGGAGGCGGGTCTAATCAGCCGCGGAGCTCCGGGCTTTTGCCGATTGTCGTTTGAAAAAGTCGGCGGATTCCGCATTCAACAAAAAAAAGGTAGACACTGCAAACAGCGCCAGGCTTACCAGCGACAGGCCGGTCAACAGGGCAGAAGCGGATCCACCGATCAAGGTGAAAAAAAGAAAGAGGTAAAAAATAAGAACGATCACATTTCCTGTGATGCATAAAATTCGAGCCCAGTTTTTCAATTTCAGCAGGACAAAGAAGCTGATGACCGCCAGCGCTGCCTGCTGCAAAAACATGTTTTCCGAAAATGGGTCCTCGAACATCCGGAAAACCAGGTAAAAATGGGCCAGCCACGCGGCAAGAAGGGTGAGCAGCGCCACCTTGACTGTTCTCGGTAGTTCGATAAACCGCTTCGGTTCGCTAAACAGATTGATTTTTTCCATTCTCGACACGTCTCCGATGATTTTTCCGCAACGTATGAAAATTCTGCCCGCCTGTCAATGCCCACCAGACCGATCACATCAAAAATAAAACGATTTAAATATGTTATGCCGCTAAAGAGAATCAGCATCCCTGCACGTCTTCTTTGTAGATAGCATATAATTGTGATTAAAAAAAATGAATAGATTTTTCTTGACTAAACTATCTCTATCAATTATGACGATTTCAAATAATAAATATCGTTCATTAAGCCATGGGAATTCAGGAACGAAAAGAACGCGAAAGAGAGCGCCGGCGCCAGCAAATTATCGTCGCCGCAAAGCGCGTGTTTTCCGCAAAGGGGTTCACGAAGGCGACCATGGAAGACATTGCCAAGGAAGCCGAACTGAGCCCCGGCACCATATACCTCTATTTCAAAAACAAAGACGAGTTGTACGCATCCCTGTCCCTCCGAATCCTGCAGTACCTCAACATCCGGCTCGATCACGTAGCCCAGCAAAAGGGGGTGTCCACCGACGAGCGGATCAAGGCCCTGAAAGAGGCCATGTTCGATGTATACAATTTCGACCCGCTGGTGGTCATCAACATGTTTCATTTGCAGTCCAGCGAAACCCTGAAAAACCTTTCACCGGAGTTGCTGGCAGAAATCAAGCAGCTTTCGCAGTCTTCCCTGAAGGTGATCTCCGAAATTTTCGCCGCGGGGATCCAGGATGGGGTTTTCATCGACAAGCACCCGGTGGCCTTGGCCGACGTCCTGTGGGCACTCTTTTCCGGCGTCGTCCTGTGGGAGGAGAGCAAAAAGATCATCAACGGGGAAAAGGACTATTTGAAGGAGACGCTCGAGGTGGCCTTCGATATTTTCGGACGGGGAATCTCCAAGTCCGTCGCATAGCGCGAAGGCACGGTATGCAACGACCCCCGGGGCTGCAGGAAAGGAGGACATGACAGGGAGGTGATAAAAAAAAGAAGCCGCAGGTAACGTTCGACAACCGACAATGCATCAAGGGAGGGAGAAGGATCTATGGCTGAAAAAGAATACACCGAAACTTCGGAAGCGCAGATTGCCGTGCACTGGGGAGAAGAGGGCTATTACATGCCCTCGGTGAAGTTCATTGCCCAGGCGAACATGACCGATGAAACGATCTACGACCGGTTCAGCCTGGACCACTTCCCGAACTGCTACAAGGAGTATGCGGACATCCTCGACTGGTACGAGTATTGGGACGAGATCCTCGATACCAGCGACGCTCCTTGCTTCAAGTGGTTTAAAGGCGGCAAGATCAATGCCTGCTACAACTGCGTGGACCGGCATCTGGCCGAGTACAAGAACAAGACGGCCATCCATTTCGTGCCGGAGCCGATCGAAGAAGGCTACCAGCACATCACCTACCAGGAGCTCTTTGTCCGGGTAAACGAGTTTGCCGCCCTGCTGCGGGATTTTGCCGGCCTGAAAAGAGGCGACCGGGTGACCCTGCATATGCCGATGCTTCCCGAGCTTCCCATCACCATGCTGGCCTGCGCCAGGCTCGGAGTGATCCACTCCCAGGTGTTCGGCGGCTTTTCCGGACGGGCCTGCGCCGACCGCATCGTCGACTCCGGCAGCCGGGTGCTGATCACCATGGATGCCTACTACAGAAGCGGCAGCCTCATCGACCACAAGCAAAACGCCGACATCGCCGTGGACCTGGCCGGCAAAGACGGCCAGAACGTGGACAAGGTCCTCGTCTGGCAGCGCTATACCGGCAAGGCCTCCAGCCCCACAGCGATGGTCGACGGCCGGGACTACTTTGTCAACGACGTGCTCAAGGACTACTACGGCGCCCGGATCGAACCCGAGAAAATGAATGCAGAAGACCCGCTGTTTTTGATGTACACCAGCGGCACCACCGGAAAGCCCAAGGGGTGCCAGCATGGGACCGGCGGTTTTCTGGCCTACACGGCGGGCACCTCCAAATACGTGCAGGACATTCACCCGACGGACGTCTACTGGTGCATGGCCGACATCGGCTGGATCACCGGCCACTCCTACATCGTCTATGGGCCCTTGGCGATCGCCGCTTCCTCGGTGGTTTACGAGGGGGTGCCCACCTATCCCGACGCGGGACGGGCCTGGCGCATCGCCCAGGATCTGGACGTGAACATCTTCCATACCGCGCCGACCGCCATCCGGGCGCTTCGGAAGATCGGCCCCGACGAGCCGGCCAAGTACAACTACGAATTCAAGCACATGACCACCGTGGGTGAACCGATCGAGCCCGAGGTCTGGAAATGGTACTACGAGTATGTCGGCAAGGGAAAGGCCGCCATCGTCGACACCTGGTGGCAGACCGAAACCGGCGGATTTCTGTGCAGCACGATTCCGGCCATCAAGCCGATGAAGCCCGGAAGTGCGGGCCCCGGCATGCCGGGGATCCATCCCATCGTCTACGACGACGAGGGCAATGTGGTCGAAGACGGCAAGGGGATCGCGGGCAACATCTGCATCCAGAATCCCTGGCCGGGCATGTTTCAGACCATCTGGGGCGACCGCGACCGGTTCGTGGACACCTACTTCGCCCGGTACTGCAAGGACCGCAAGAGCACGAACTGGCAGGACTGGCCGTACATGACCGGCGATGCGGCCGTGGTGGCCGAAGACGGCTACGTGAGGATCCTGGGACGGATCGACGACGTGATCAACGTCTCCGGCCACCGGCTGGGCACCAAGGAGATCGAGTCGGCCGCCCTGGTCGTAGAAGAGGTGGCAGAAGCGGCGGTGATTCCCGTGGCCCACGAAATCAAGGGCAAGGAGCCGGACCTGTATGTCTCCCTGAAGCCGGGATACGAAGCCACCGACGAGCTGGCCAAGAAAGTGTCGGACACCATTTCCAGTGAAATCGGCAAAATCGCCAAACCGCGCAAGGTCTGGATCGTCAAAGACATGCCCAAGACCCGGTCCGGAAAGATCATGCGCCGGGTGCTGGCGGCCATCTCCAACAACAAGGATGAAGGAGACGTCACCACCCTGGCCAATCCGGAGATCGTAGAAGAGATCAAGAAGATGGTCCGGGGCTGATTTTCTGCACTGGTTGCCGGGGGCCGCAGGCCCCCGGCAGCAGCTGCAGCGGCGCCGGTTGCAGAGCGCCGCGGGCGAAAATTTGACACCGAAAACGATCTGCCCGAAATTCAAGGTCTGTTCGGGCGGACATGACGAATTCAGAAAGGAGGTGATATCCGTCAATCGAGGCCGCACTTCCGACCAAAAGGAATCATGACCGGTTCGCCGGTTACCACTTGACAGATTCCACAGGAGGCAAAAAATGAGTGGAACCACTTGGGTCTACATCATGCTCGGCATTTACATCGTCTACTGCTTTTACTGGGGGCTGAAGGGCTACTTTACGGAAAAGACCTCTTCGGGCTACACCATCGGAGGCCGGTCGATTCCCATGATCGCCTTTTTGCTCGCAGCAACGGCAGCATCTTTTTCCGGGTGGACCTTCGTCGGCCATCCGGGGCTGATCTGGCGTGACGGCTTAGCCTACGCCTTCGCCTCGTTCTACGTGCTGACGATCCCCATCACCGGCACCTTCTTTGCCAAACGAAACTGGCTTTTCGGCAAGCGCTACGGGTTTGTTACCCCCGGCGACATGTTCGCCTACTACTACAACAACGAAATCGTCCGCTGGCTGGTGGTCGTCACCGCCTTTTTGTATGCCATGTTCTATTCGGCGGTGCAGCTCATGGCCGCCGGCGCCATGTTCCAGGTGGTGGCCGGCGTCCCGTTCACCTTCGGCGCGATCTTCCTGGCCTTCGTCGTCTGGTTTTACGTGGTCACCGGCGGCCTGCGGGCGTCCACCTGGGTCGGCGTGATCCAGTTCGTCTTTCTGGTGGGCGGCATCATCATCCTCGGCGCCTACGTGCTGAACCGCATGGGCGGATGGACAGGATTTTCCGAGGCGTGCTACGCGCTGGAGGCCAAGTACCTGGAAGTCCCGGCGGTGATCTACTTCACCAAGAAGGGCGGCCCCTGGACGGCGATCATGATCCTGACCTACATGTTCGCCCTGATGGGGATCCAGTCCTCGCCGGCCTTTACCATGTGGAACTTCGCCAACAAAAATCCCCGGCCGTTTCCCTGGCAGCAAGCCTTCATGTCCACCTTCGTGGTGGGCTTCGCCCTGTTTTACTTTTCCGCCTTCCAGGGCATGGGCGCAAAGATCCTTCAGCTCAGAGGGGTGGAGGCGTTTCTGGACGTGAACAACCGGACTGTTGTGCCCACGTTGATGATGCAGTTTCTGCCGCCGTTCATGCTCGGGATCGTCTTTGTCGGGTCCATTGCGGCCATGCACTCCACGGCCGCCCCGTACATCGGCACCGGCGGGTCGATCCTGCTGCGCGACGTGTACTGGCGCTACATCAAAAAGCAGGAGGCCACCCACGCCGAACAGATCTGGGTCAACCGGATCCTGACGACCATTTTGACTATCGCCGCTCTCACCGTCGGAATGACGTCCAAGGCGGCCCTGGTCATGCTCGGGGCCCTTGCCACGGCCTTCGGCTTTGTCATGTACATCCTGTTGATGGGCGTCAACTGGGGATTTAAGTGGCCGTCGATCGGCTCGGTGCTCGGCGTGCTCGCCGGCATGGTCGCGGTCTATGTCACCTACGGCATCCCGGAGATCCGGTACCCGCTGACGATCCACTCGGCGGCCTGGGGCACCGGCGTCGGTCTGGCAGTGGCCTACCTGTGCCGCGCCCTCGGGTTCAAGGACAAGCCCGAAACCATCGAACGACAGGCCGAGATGCGTCAATGGATCGACAGCATCGACAGCCCCAGCGCGTCAGGGCAAAAGTGGCGAAACGCCATGAAGATCATCGTGCCCGTGTGGTTCTTCTTTGCCATCGGCCCGGCCTGCATCCTCGGCAACAGCGCGTTTTCGTTTGCCGGATTTCCGCCGCTGTGGTCCTGGCAGATCTTCTGGTGGATCCTGGGCATCATCATGATGTGGGGCCTCTGCTTCAAGGCGGAGATGTCCACCATCACCGATGAGCAGCTCGAGCGCGCGGAAAAGGAAATCAATATCGTCGTCAAGGAAGCCTAAAAGGAGGTAGCGATCATGAAAAAGGAAGACATCTGGATGATCATTCTGGTCGCGTTCTCCATTCTATGGACAGCCGCGTTCGGCATCGGTCTCTTCGGATAGCCGATCCGGATGGAGAATCGACGGCGGACCGGGGCGGCCCATTGCCCCGGTCCGCCGGATCCAACCAACTCCGCACCCATTTTTTCGGGAACACTTCATGGATCGATCCCGAAAGATTCTGATCGTCGACGATGAACCGAATATCGTCGTTCCCCTCCAATTCCTCATGGAACAAAACGGCTACCAGGTGAAAATCGCCGAGAGCGGAGAGGCGGCCATCGACTTGATGGAGCGGTTCCGGCCCGACCTGGTTCTGCTGGACATCATGCTGCCCGGGGTCAACGGCCTGGAGGTCTGCCAGATGCTCCGGGAAGACCCGGAGCTCAAAGAGACCAAAATCGTGCTTGTCTCGGCCCTCGGCCGTGATGTAGACATGGCCAAGGGAATGGCCATGGGCGCCGACGCCTACATCACCAAACCGTTTTCCAACCGGGAAATCGTGGCAAGGGTCAACGAGCTGTTGAAATGAGGGCGGGAAACAAATTCTGGTGGTTCGCATCGATCTCCTTCGGGCTGATCCTGGTGATTCTCGCCAGCCTGACCATCATTTTCTGGCGCGAGCTCGACCCGGCGCAAAAGACCCTGCTGCTGCAGATCGCCAAGAAAAAATTCGGATACCTGTTTGCCGCGGTGTTCCTCGGCCTTGCCGGCATCGGCTTCCTTCTCGACGGCATTTTTCACATCTATATCCTCCCCCTGGTCCGGGTGAAGGAAGAAGCCGCCCTGATCAACTCCGCCAACCCCGGACACCGTATTCAGCCCGAGGGAAGCGCGGACCTGATCGAACTGGCCGGGGAGATCAATGAGCTGGCAGACCGGTACGACCAAATCCGAGGCAGCGTCGAAGAACGGATCCAACGGGCCAAAACAGAGGCCGAAGAGGAAAAGAACATCCTGGCCGCCTTCATGGCGGAGCTGCCCGAAGGGGTGGTGATCTGCAACAGCGAAGGCCAAATCCTTCTGTACAACCGGCAGGCCAAGGCAATCCTGGCCGGCAAGGCCACTTCGGAGTCCGCGGCCGAAAAGCATCAGTCTTTCATCGGACTGGGCCGATCCATTTTCAGCCTGGTCGAAAAGAACCTGATTGTCCACGCCCTGGATGAGATCGCCGAAAAGCTAGAGCGGCAAGAGGGCAATATCGTCTCGACCTTCGTGTTCATCGGTAAAGACGAGCGTCTTTTCAGGTTCGAAGCGGTCCCTGTGCTCAGCGCCGGCCGGAAGTTGACCGGATTCATCCTGATTATTTTCGACATCACCCGGGAGTTGGAAAAAGAAAGCCGGATGGGCCTGATGATCGACGCCCTGACCCGGCGGTCCCGGGCCTCTGCGGCCAGCATTCGGTCGGCCATCGAGGCGATTTTGGAGTACCCGCAGATGGCGCCCGGCCAGCGGGACCGCTTTGAACGAATCATCCAGCGCGAGGCAGAAGCGCTGGGGGACCTGCTGGATCAGAGCACTGACGAACTGGCCGAGCACATCGAGACGCGCTGGCCCCTGGTGCGCACCCGGGCCTCTGATTTTTTAGAGACAGTCCGGAAAAAAGCCGACCAGCGGCTGGCCGTTCGTATCGATATCGCCGAAGCCGACCAGGACATCGAGGTGCGCATCGACAACTACTCGCTGATGACGGCGTTTCTTTTTCTCATCCAGCGAATCGGCAAAGCCGAGGGCTCTTTCAGGTTCACCTTGCAAGCCGAGCAAATCAAACGACTGGTCAACTTGGACATTCGGTGGGACGGAAAGCCGATTCCAGGAGACCTGCTGCGAAGGTGGGAACAAGACATCCTCTCCGTGGAATCGGAACGGTTTCCCCTGTCTTTGAAAACCGTCCTCCGCCACCATGATGCGGACCTCTGGTCCCGAAGCACCAAAAAAGCACCCGGCGGCGCGTGTCTGCGGATCATGCTCCCGGCGCCGGAAATCTGTGAACCGGAAAAGATCCGGAACATCACGATTCTGCCCGACAGCCGTCCGGAGTTCTACGATTTCGACCTGTTCAATCAAGCCGGTCAGGATCCGGAGCTGGACGAATGCCTGCTGCGGGAGCTGGCCTACACGGTTTTCGACACCGAGACCACCGGGTTGAATCCGGCCGAGGGAGATGAAATCATTTCCATCGGGGCGGTTCGCATCGTCAACGGACGGCTGCTTCGGGACGAATACTTCGACCAGCTTGTCAACCCCAAGCGCTGGATGAGCCGGGAGTCGATCCGGGTCCACGGCATCCAGGCTGAAATGCTGGAGGATCAGCCGACCATCGACCAGGTGCTGCCCCGGTTTCACCGCTTTGCCGAAGGCACGATCCTTGTGGCCCACAATGCCGCTTTCGACATGAAAATGCTCCAGCTCAAGGAATCGACCACCGGAGTTCAGTTCATCAACCCGGTGCTCGACACCCTTTTGCTGTCGGCGGCGGTCCATCCGGCCCACAGCAGCCACAACCTGGAAGACATCGCCGATCGGATGGGAATCAGCATCGTGGGGCGGCACACCGCCCTGGGCGACGCCATTGCGACGGCGGAGGTTTTTTTGAAGCAGGTTTCGATTTTGGCCAAAAACGGCATCCACACCCTGAAACAGGCGCGGGAGGCATCGCAGAAAACCTTCTATGCGCGGAAAAAGTACTGATGGATAAAGCAAAGCTGAACAATACCCTGGAAAAAATCGTCCCCTTTTCCCTTCTTTCCGAGAGCATAAAAAAGCGTTTGGCTGACGTGATCACCGAAGCGGCCTTTGGTGCGGGAACGGATCTTTCGGTCCAGAACAAAACCCGCATCGATCATGTCTACATCGTCAAAACCGGCTCCCTGGAAATCTATTACGACCAGGATGGAGAAAAATTTCTCAGCGGCCTGCTCAAAAAGGACGATATTTTCGGAGGCATTTCGATTCTCATGAACCAGGGCATCTCCTTTCGCTCGGTCACGGTCAAGCAGAACGCCGAAGTTTACCGGATCCCGAAGCGGGAGTTTCTCGAACTGTGTGCGGAGCACAAAAGCTTTCACCGTCATTTTGTCGACACCTTTACCCGGCGGATGAGAGACGAGTCTTATGCGGCCGTGGTCTCGGCCAGCCAAGCGTTTTTGTTTTTGTCCGGCGTCGTTCCCTTTTCCTTTCTGCCTGAAGAAGAGCTTGAAAAAATTGCCGCCCAGCTCTCCATGGCCCGGCATCCCAAGGGAACCGTTCTCTATGTTCAGGGCCGGGGCAAGATGGACCGGCTGTATATCATCCAGAAAGGGGCGGCCGAGCGATATTTCGAGGAAAAAAATGAAAAAAAGCTCAGCGGGCTGCTCGGAGAAGGAGACCTGTTCGGCGGGATTTCAATACTGGTCAACGACGGAGTGCCGGTGAGGACCTGCCGAACCCAGGAAGACACCACGTTTTACACCCTTTCCAAAAATACGTTTCTCGATCTTTGCCAGCGCTACGAGGCCTTTTCCGATTATTTCACGGACACCTTCGGCAAACGGATGCTCAACCGCACTTACGCCGACATCATTACCCGCACCTCGCCCTCGCCTGTCAGAGAAGAGGGAATCGAGTTCTTTCACCAGCCGGTTGCGACACTGTTTACCAAAGACATCGTATCGAGCAGCCAGGAAACATCGATCCGGGAGGTGGCTCAGGAAATGAGCCGCCGAAGCTGCAGTTCGATTTTTGTCCGGAACGAGGCCGGCCGGTATGTGGGGGTGGTGACCGACAACGATCTGCGCAGAAAAGTCATTGCCGCCGGCTACGACATCGAAAAACCGGTGGCCGACATCATGTCCGAAACGCTTTACGCGGTCAGCCAAAAAACCTTGGTATTTGAAGCCCTCATGGAAATGATGCGGCACAATATCAAGCATCTGGCGGTCACCAACAGCGCCGGAGACGTGGTCGGGATCGTGACCAACAGCGACCTGCTCACCGCCCAGGGGCAATCTCCTTTCTTTTTGCTGCGGGAGATCACCAACGCCTCGGCTGCCGAAGAGATCTTCGACAAACACCAGCGGTTGCCGAGAATCGTGCAGAACCTGATTCACAGCGGGGCCAAGGCCCGCAACGTCACCGCCCTGGTCAGCACCATTGCAGACGCCGTTCTCAAACGCCTCATCGATTTCGCCCTCGCCGATTTGGGCTCCCCTCCTTGCAAATTTGCGTTCATGATATTGGGAAGCGAGGGACGGCGGGAGCAGACCCTAAAGACCGACCAGGACAACGCGATCGTCTACGAAGACGTTGCCGCAGACCGAAAAAAAGAGGTCGAAAAATACTTCCTGAAATTCGGTGAAACGGTCTGCACTTGGCTCGACAGCTCCGGCTATGCGTTTTGCGACGGCGGGATCATGGCCCAGAATCCGAAGTGGTGCCAGCCGTTGTCGGTGTGGAAGGACTATTTCTCATCCTGGATCCGGAAGGCGGAAGGAGAATCACTGCTTCAGGCAAGCATTTTTTTCGACCTCCGGAGCGGGTTCGGCGACGCCGAGCTCATCGATGAGCTTCATCGGCACATGTTCTCCGCGCTCTCGGGGTGGGCCGGCTTTTTCCGTAACCTGACGGAAAATTCACTCCATTTCAAGCCGCCCATCGGGTTTTTTCGCAATTTCGTCGTCGAGTCGAAAGGAGAACACCGCAATGCCTTCGATATTAAAAGCGCCATGCAGCCGATCGTCGATTTTGCACGGATCTATGCCCTCAACCAGCGCATCGAACAAACCAACACCCAGGAGCGGCTGCATCAGCTTCAACTAAAAAAGGTGCTGACCTGGCAGGACTACAACGAACTCGACCAGGGCTATAGCTTCTTGATGCAGCTTCGATTCGTTCGCCAGGTGGCGGCGGTGCTCGAAGAGGGCAAAACGCCCGACAATTACATCAATCCCAAGAAGCTCTCCCGTTTGGAACAGACCATGCTCAAGGAGATCTTCAAACGGATCGAAAAGTTTCAAACAAAGTTAGGTTTTGATTTTACCGGGATTGGGTGATATTTGGTTGGTTGGTCGATTCGTCGAATGGTTGATTCGTCGATTGGTGGAATTGGTTATCGGGGCTCTGGTTTTTCCCACTTGACCATTCGACTATTTAACGAATCAACCCCGTTCCCACTCAGGAGGCAGCCATGGCGGTCATCACCATTTCCAGGCAGTTTGGGGCGGGCGGAAGAACCCTAGGCCGGGCCGTGGCCGAGCAGTTGGGCTTTCCATTCCTCGACAAGGAGCTGATCCAGAAGGTGGCCGAAAAGGCGCGCGTGTCGGACAATTGGGTCTATTCCATTGAAAAAGAGGCCGGCGGGCGTGTACTCAGATTCGTTTCCGGGTTGGTTTCCCGGGGTCTGATCGACCGGATCCTCGACGATGAGCGCGGCTACATCGATGAGGAGATCTACCTCGATTTGCTGGGCCAGATCATCCGGCAGATCGCAGACGAGGGTGATGCGGTCATTCTCGGACGGGGGAGCCAATACATCCTGCGCGATGCCGCCGACGCCTTTCACGTTCTGCTGGTCGGAGACAAGGCGGACCGCGTCCGGTTCATGGAGGAGCACTACGAACTGAACCCATCCCGGGCGGTCAAGGTGGTCAACATGGAAGATCGGCGGCGGGCCAACCTGTACCGCAAGTTCGGGCGGGAAGACTACGACGACCCCATGCTGTATCACCTGGTGCTGAACATGAGCCATATCCACATGGACCGCGCCTGCCGGCTGATCTGCCGGCTGGTATCCGGATAGTCCATTGCCGGTCGGCCGGATCTATATCGAATCTTCGATGGCACATCGCCCGGCCGTCAAAGACATCGTTCGCCGGATCGACGGGGCCCGGACGTCGATCGTCGAGGACAGCCAAGCGGTCTACGATGCGGTGCTGAAGGCGAACGATCCGGTGAGCCGGGGAAAGCAGGTCCTTTTCCTGACGCAAAACCGCGGCCCTTTCGTCCGGAACTGTCCGGGAACCCGAAATTATACCTGCTGCGGGTATCGCATTCTGCACGTGGGCACCTACTGCGTGATGGATTGCGCCTATTGCATCCTCCAATCCTATTTCCACCCCCCGGTTCTTCAGTTCTTTGTCAACCACGACGACATGCACCGCGAACTGGCCCGGCTCTTCGCCGAGGAACGGATCAGCCGGATCGGGACCGGAGAATTTACCGACAGCCTGATCTGGGAGCGCTGGACGCCGCTTTGCAGGGATCTGATCGATACCTTTGCCGGCCAAGACCGTGCGGTCCTGGAACTCAAGACCAAGACCGCCGCCGTGGAACGGCTCCTGGACCGGGAGCATGGTGAAAAGACCATCATGGCGTGGTCTCTCAACACGGAGCGGATCATCGCCGAAGAGGAGCGCAGCACGGCGTCTCTGGAGGCCCGTCTGACGGCAGCCGCCAAATGCGCCGAACGGGGGTATCCGCTGGCGTTTCATTTCGACCCCATGATGATCTACGAAGGCTGCAAAGCAGAGTACCGGCAGGTAGTGGACCGGCTGTTTGCCCGGATTCCTTCTTCGGCCGTCGTCTGGATCAGCATGGGCACCTTCCGGTTCATGCCGGCGCTCAAGGCGGTCGTCGAGCGGCGGTTTCCCCGATCGAAAATCATCTACGGCGAATTTGTCCCCGGTCTGGACGGAAAGATGCGCTACTTCAGTCCGCTGCGGATCAGCCTCTACCGGGAGGTGGCCGAGGCGATCCGGGCCCATGCTCCCGATATTACGCTGTATCTGTGCATGGAGGATGAAAAAACCTGGCAGCGGTCGCTGGGATTCTTTCCACCGGGCCAAGACGGGCTCAATCAGATGCTCGATCAGGCCGCCGTCCGCCATTGCGGGCTTTTAAAATCGCTCGCGCGATTTTAAAAGCTTTGAGCAACAAAAATAACAGGCAGCCGTATCGGGGTGGACAAGCCGGCTGCAGCAAAACCCCGTCTGCCAACCAAGGGGTGGGAAACGAAAAGCGCCGTTCCGGGCAGCAATGCCGAAGCGGCGCTTTACATTTTGTAAGGCGGCAAAGCCGCTCACTGTAAATAAACGCGCGTAGCGCGTTTATTTACTCTTTTTGAGCGGCCTCGATGATCTTTTGCGCCAGCTGGGCCGGCACTTCGTCGTAGTGGGAGAATTCCATCGTGAACATGCCCCGGCCACCGGTCATGGAACGAAGATCCGGCGCATAGGTCAAAAACTCGGCCATGGGCACGTGGGCTTTGATGATCTGGTTTTTCCCCTTGCTGTCCATGCCCAGCACCCGGCCGCGCTTTCCGTTCAGGTCTCCCATGATGTCGCCCATGTATTCCTCGGGGGTGACGATGGTGATTTCCATGATCGGCTCCAGCAGAACCGGATTGGCCTGCTGCACTGCTTTTTTAAACGCCAGGGAGCCGGCGATTTTGAAGGCCATTTCCGATGAGTCTACGGCATGGTAGGAACCGTCGTCGAGGGTCACCTTGAAGTCGACGACCGGATAGCCGGCCTGGACCCCTTTTACGGCCGCTTCCTGGATCCCCTTGTCCACCGCCGGGATGTATGTCTTGGGGATGGCGCCGCCCACGATGGCGTCCACGAATTCGTAGCCTTCCCCCCTCGGCAGGGGCTCCATCTGGATCCAGCAGTCGCCGAACTGACCGTGGCCCCCGGTTTGCTTCTTGTGCCGGCCCTGGACCCGGGCGCTTTTTTTAATGGTTTCGCGGTAGGGGACCTTCGGCGGTTTGAGCAGCACCTCGACATTGTACTTTCGTTTGAGCTTTTCCACCGCAGACTCGATGTGCACCTGGCCCTGACCCGAGAGAAGCAGCTCCTTGGTGTCGGCCTTTCGCTCCAGGGAAAGCGCCATGTCCTCTTCGAGCAGCTTGGCCATGGAAGAGAAAATTTTGTCTTCGTCCCCCTGGGATTTGGGCTCGATGGCAAAGCTGATGAGCGCGGGCATGGGCTCCACCGCCTTGAATTTCACCCGGGCGGAGTCGTCGCAGAGGGTGTCACCGGTCTTTGTTTCCTTGAGTTTGGCCACGGCCACGATTTGTCCGGGCCCGGCTTCGCTGATCTGTTTCTGCTCCTTGCCGGCGGGTTGAAGCAGCTGGTTGAAGCGCTCCTTGGTCTCCCGGGCGCTGTTGTAGAACGTGCCGTCGGAGCCGAGCTTTCCGGACACGATCCGGAAAATGGAAAGCCTTCCGGCAAATGGGTCGGCAACGGTCTTGAAAACAAAACCCGAAAACGGGGCGCTTGGATCCGGGGCCCGCTCCACGGTTTCCCCGGTGGCCGCATCGACGCCTTCTTTGGGCCCTCGATCCACCGGAGAGGGCATGACCGCTGCAATGAAATCAAGAAGCAGGTCGATCCCGATATTCCGGGTGACCGAGCCGCATAGAACCGGGGCCAGGGACCGATCCAGGGTTCCTTTTCGAAGCGCAGCGCGGATTTCCTCGTCGGTGAGCGATTCGCCCTCCAGGTATTTTTCCACCAGGGCGTCGTCTGCTTCGGCCACGTTTTCGATAAAGGTTTCGCGTTCGGTTTCCACCAGCTCCTTCATGTCCGCCGGGATGTCGGTTTCCGTGGCATTGCCGTTTTCGTCATAGACGAAGGCCTTGTTCTGGATGAGGTCGACCACGCCCTTTAGCTCGGCTTCCGATCCGATCGGGAGCTGCACGATCATCGGCTTCGGACCTTCAAGGATCTGGGAGGCCTCGTCAAAGGCCCTGCGGAAGTCCGCCCGCTCCCGGTCAAGCTTGTTGATGAACAGCACGCAGGGCTGGCCGAACTCGGCGGCAAGCTCCCATCCCTGTTCGGTCTGGACCTTGACGCCGTCGACCGCGTCGACCAGCACCAGAATACCGTCCGCCGCCTGAATGCAAAACTTGGTATCGGTGAAGAAGTTTTGATCTCCGGGCGTGTCGACCAGGCTGATGGTGTGTTTCTTCCAGGGAAGCTGGTGAAACGCACTGCTGATGCTCGACTGCCGCTTGAGCTCTTCCGGTTCGAAGTCCATGGCGGTATTTCCGTCTTCTACACGGCCGATTCGATTGGTCACGCCCCCCTTGTAGAGCATGACTTCGGCCAGAGAAGTTTTTCCTGCGCCGCCGTGGGAAACCAAGGCAATGTTTCTCAAGCTTTCAATCATTTCAACCATTCAACTCCTCTCTGTGGCATATTTTCATACCCGGAATCGGGATGAATGCGTGGGTTGGCAAATCCGTTTATATCATCGAGCGGCCAGGTCGGCAGCCGGTGCGAATCATC
>CBFCZJ010000050.1:0-15450 GCA_965602445.1 uncultured Desulfobacterales bacterium
ATATTCGAATTTCGGATTTAAGACAACCACAGCGATTCATGCCCTCCGAGCTTAACTCAACGCCGGGTCCACCGGGCCTGGATCTTTACTTAAAAATATATGTCCGGTCCGCCTCGGATACAAGCCCGGGCCGGCGAGCGCAGGCTTCCTCTGTTTGTCGGCGCCGGGGAGTGTTGACTTGTTCCAGCGATCTCTGTAACTTTGCCGGAATCGTCGGGCAGGGCCGGACCGGCGCCGGCATCCAGCACCCGGCTCGGAGAAAGCCGTGAAGAAACCCTCCATCGTCAGCCGCTACCTGTTTTTCGAGATGATTCCCCCCTTCGGGGTCACGCTGGTTTTCTTCACCTTCGTTTTTATCATGTCCAGCCTGCTCGAGTTGACCAACCTGATCGTCAACTATCGCATCGGTATGGGGACGGTGCTGATCATGCTGTTTTACTCGGTGCCGTACTTTCTGGAGTTCGTCATTCCGATGGCGGTCATGATGGGGGTGCTCCTGGCGTTTTTGCGGATGAGCAGCGACAATGAAATCATCGCATTGAAGGCCGGTGGGGTGAGCATCTACCGGCTGCTGCCGCCGGCGCTGGTTTTCTGTCTGCTCGGGTTTTTTGCGACCGCGGCGGTGTCGATTCTGGCCCTGCCGTGGGGCAAGACCGCATTTAAGAAAACCCTGGCTGAGGTCGGTACGCGGCATGTGGATGTGGTTCTCAAGGAGCGCACCTTCACCGAGAGCTTGCCGGGAATGATGCTGTACATCAACCGGGTCGATTTGAAAAACCGCAGGCTGGTGGATGTCTTTATCGAGGACCGGCGCAAAAAAGGGCTGGTGAGCACCATCGTCTCCCCGGAAGGCCGGCTGTTCCGTTCCGAGGACGGAAGTTCCGCTCGGCTTCGTCTGTTTGACGGAACGATCCACCACGCCGACCTGGCGGGCCAGACCGTTCATTTTCTCCGCTTCGACGTCTACGACTTTACGCTCGACCTGAAGACGGCAGCCAGAAACCTGGCCGGTTCGGCGCCGGACGAAGAAGAGATGACCGTGTCCGAGCTGCTTCAGTTTGTCCGGCAGAGCCCGGAGAAAAACGAGCGGTACTACAAAATCCTCATCGAACTTCATGAGCGGTTCTCCATTCCATTCGCCTGTTTCGCCCTGGGGCTGCTGGCCGTCTCCCTGGGCCTCCAGCCCATGGAAGGACAGCGCGCCATCGGGCTGTTGTTCGGCCTGATGTTTTTCACCCTGTACTACATCATGCTCATCATGGGATGGGCATTTGCCGAATCCGGCGTCTATCCGCCCGCCCTGGCGATGTGGCTGCCCAATCTGGTCATGGGCGCCATCGGGGCCTTTTTGCTGGTTCGCACCGCCAGGGAGCGGCCGATGAGAATCGATTCGCTGTTGATGGCCGCCCTGCACCTGGCCAGGCGCCGGAAAGGGTTTCCCCGACGGCGAATCCTACGGGGGCGACGGTGAAAGTCCTGCATCGATACCTGACCCTGGAGATGCTGCTGTATTTCACGGTGGTGCTCGTGCTGGTGCTGACCCTGTTTGTGGCCATCGATTACCTGGGAAGGATGGATAAATTCATCGAATCGGGCATTTCCATGTTCAGGGCATTGGAGTTCGTCCTGCTGAAGACCCCTTTTATGGTGGTGATGTTCATTCCGGTAGGGGTCCTGCTGGCGGCCCTGGTGGTTTTCGGGATCATGGCCCGAAGAAACGAACTGGTGGCGCTTCGCAGCGGCGGGGTCAGCATCTATCAGCTGTTTCGGCCGGTACTCTTTTTCAGCGCGGTCGCGGCAGTTGCCATGTTTTTTATTTCCGAAACCGTGTCTCCCATCGCCATGGCGCGGGCCAACCAGATCAAGAAGGTGGAAATCAGCAAAAACGCGGTGCTCTCTTCGACGGAAAAGAATATCTGGATCAAGAGCGAGAATACGATCCTTTACATCCGGTACTACGAACCGTCCAAATCGACTGTCTACGGTGTGGCCCTCAATGAATTCGACGACGATTTCCGCCTAATGCGAAGAATCGATGCCGAAAAAGGGGTCTACCGGCAGGGGAGATGGACGCTTTCCGGCGTCCTGGAACAGCGCCTCGACCCGGAAAGCGGGAAGTATTCGGTTCAAAATCTGCCGGAACAGGTCGTCGCGTTGGACATCGTGCCGGAGGACCTGCGGCGGGTGGTCAAAAAATCAGAGGAAATGAGCTATCGGGAGCTTTCCGAGTACATCCGAAAGGTCGAATCCGAAGGCTACGATGCCAGCGCCTACCGGGTGGATCTGCACGCCAAGATCGCCTTTCCCTTTGTCTGCCTGGTCATGGGAGCGGTGGGACTCGGCATCGCGGCGGGCCGCTGGACCGGTCGAAGTCTTCCCGGAGCCATCACCATCGGTATCGCCGCGGCGTTCGTCTATTGGATTTTACACAGCTTCTGCATCTCCCTGGGGCGCGGAGAAATCCTTCCGCCCATCGTTGCGGCGTGGGCGGCCAACTTCGTGTTCGCCCTGTTCGGTGCGATCACCGTTCAAAGCGCCGCTTGAATGCGGTCTCACAATCCTGGTCCTCAGGACCAGTTCAGAGGCAATTGGCGCTGACTTTCAGCCCGAAGCAAAAAAATTAGAAGCACGAAATCCGAAATACGAAACAAATTCGAAATTCGAATGACCGGATGACCAAAACAGGGGCGAATGCAATCTTTGGAAAACTGCAGTTGTTTTGATCATTCGAATTTTGGTCATTCGGATTTGTTTCGTATTTCGATATTCGAATTTCGGAGTTAAGACAACCATAGGGATTCATGCCCTCCGGGATTAACTCAAAGCCGGACCCAGAGGACCCGGGCTGAAAAATCCGCCATGACAACAGACAGCCTGATAGAGCGATTCGAGGCGAAGATGGCCGATCCCGGGCCGGACCGATGGTTGTCGGTCGAATCGGCCCTTGGGGCGGCGGCGGCGGTTTACGGCGGCGCCATGGCGCTGCGGGCCGAGTGTTACCGCCGGGGGCTCTTGGCTTCCCGGCACCTGTCGTGTCCGGTGGTTTCCGTCGGCAATCTGACCATCGGCGGAACCGGCAAGACGCCCATGGTGGTGTACCTTGCCCGCCGGCTGCTCGTTGCCGGGAAGAAACCGGCGGTGGTCAGCAGGGGATACCGCGGCGCCTTGGAAACAACCGGCGGGATTGTATCGGACGCGAGCCGTGTCCTGCTGCCGGCCGAGGCAGCCGGCGACGAGCCCTGGCTGATCGCCAACCTCCTGAAGGGGGTTCCGGTGGTGGTGGGAAAGGACCGCTGCCGGGCGGCCCGCATCGCCCAGCGCGCTTTTTCTCCGGACGTGATCCTGATGGACGACGGCTTTCAGCATCTGCGGATGCGGCGCAGCCTCGATCTTCTTTTGCTCGATGCAACCTGCCCGTTTGGAAACGGCCGCATTTTCCCCCGGGGCGTCTTGCGGGAGCCGATCAGCGCCGCGGCCCGGGCCGACGCCGTCGTATTGACCCGATCCGGCGAACCGGACGAACCGCTTCCCCCCGGGCTGGAAAACATTCGGGCAATTGACCGAAAGCCGATTTTCAGGGCGGTTCACCGGCCCCGGCTGCGGGGGGTAGCCTCCCCGGGCGCGGCTTTTTTACCAGAGGCAGCGACCACCGCGGCCGAGCCGCTGGCCGCAAAACGGGTCTTTGCCTTTTCGGGGATCGCCAGAAACGAGTCCTTTCAGCAGTCGATTCGGGCGCTCGGCGGCCGCCTGGCCGGGGCAAAGGGGTTTTCGGACCATCACCGGTATCCCGGACCTGAGCGGGCTGCGCTGGAACGCGCCGCCAGGCGGGCCGGGGCGGATCTGATGGCCACCACGGAGAAGGATTTTGCCCGTCTCGGGGGTCAAAACCCCTTCGGGATGCCGCTGGCCGTCGCCGGCGTGGAGATTTCCATGGTTTCCGGCCAGGAGGGCCTTGACAGCCTGCTGGATGCATGCACGGACCGGCATCGGCGGGATTGATCCCCGGTGCGGATTCGGATATAGGCCTGCAGCATCGAAAGGATCGAAACGGCGGTTTCATCCGAGCAAAATTTCAGCAACGGCACTGCATGGATATCCTGATCGTAAAACTGGGGGCGCTGGGAGATGTGGTCAACACATTGCCCCTGGCCGTCCGCCTGCACCGGAAGCTAAACGCCCGGATCCATTGGCTGATCGAACCGTTGAGCTGTCCGATCGTCGCCCATCACCGGTGTGTGGCCCATGCCATCGTGTTCGATCGCAGCCGGTGGGGGCCTGCTGCTGCAACTGTCGCAAAACAGATCCGCAGCCGGCGGTTCGATGCGGTGCTGGATCTTCAGCGCACGCTCAAGTCAGGGGCGTTTGCCATGCTGGCGCGCACCAGGCGCAGGATCGGTTTTGATCGGGACAGATGCAAGGAGATGACCTGGCTGCTGCCGTTTGATCGGATCCCGCCGTCGGAGCCCACCGCCCACATGGTTCACCAGTATCTCGAGTTTGCCGGCTATTTGGGTGCGCCCGGCGAGGAAATTCAATGGGACATTGCCGGCGGACAGCCTCCGCCCCGGGCGCTTCCGCCGGGCTACGGGGTCCTGAACATCGGGGCGACCAAACCGGCCAACCGCTGGCCGCAGGCCCGGTGGGCCGCACTGGCAGAGGCGTTGTGGGAGCAGCTGCGGCTGCCGTGCGTTGTCACCGGGGGCAAAGAAGATGTTCCCGAGGCAGAGCGGATCCAGGCAAAGGCCCCGCCGGGGCTCGTCAATCTGGCCGGACAAACCCGCATCGGCGAATTGGTCCATGTGCTGCAAAATGCGTCGGTGGTGGTCACCTGCGACACCGGCCCCATGCATTTGGCTGTCGCCCTGGACACACCGGTGGTGGCCCTTTTCGGGCCGTCTGATCCGCGCCGCACCGGCCCGTTCAAAGGCCGGGTGATCAAAGCTTCGGCTGATTGTGCGCCCTGCAATCGAAAAACATGCCCGGATCCGGTGTGTATGCGGCATATCGGGCCGCAAGCGGTGGTCGAACAGGTCAAGGTGCTGCTACAGTGAAAACTGCACCGGTCAGACGGATTTGTTTTGTCAACGGCACGCGATTTTGGGGCGGCGGTGAAAAATGGCATTTTGATACCGCCGTTTACCTGGCGGAGCAGGGACACCGGGTGTGGTGCATGGCCCATCCAAACGGCATTTTGTTCCAGCGCCTGGAGGCCACCGCCGTGGAAAGACGCGCGCTTACCATCACCAACACGAGCTTTTTCAACCCGGCCAAGATGTGCCATCTATCGCATTTTTTCCGGTCAAACCGCATCCAGACGGTGGTATTCAACGGCTCTGCCGAAATGAAGCTGGCGGCTCCGGCTGCCGCGGCAGCCGGGGTGCCCGCCCGGGTCTACCGCAGAGGATTGGCCCTGCCGGTAAAGGGCGGCGTTCTGAACCGGTTCATGTTCCGCCGGATGGTCACCCACTTTCTGGCCAATTCCCACCACACGGCAGACACCTTGTTTCAGCACCTTCCGCGGCCCTCGGCCCGCGGAAGGGTCAAAATCATATATAATGGAGTGGATATGCGGCGGTTTTCACCGCCCGCTCAAAGGCCCGATGCCCTCGACGCCCAGCGTCCGCTGGTGCTGGGAACGGCGGGAAGACTGGTGGATCAAAAGGGGCATGCCTATCTGATCGAAATGGCGGCCCGGTTAAAAGAGGAGAATCTGCCGTTTACGGTGCTCATCGCCGGCGACGGCCCGCTTGCACCGGCCATCGAGGAGCAGATCAAGGCGCGGGGACTGCAAAACGAGGTCTTGCTGCTCGGCTTCGTGAAAGACACCGCCTCGCTGATGCAGCAGCTGGATATCTTTATCCTTCCCTCGTTGTGGGAGGGGTTCGGGTTTGCCATGGTCGAAGCCATGGCGGCTGGGCTGCCGGGGATCGCGTTTGATCTGACCAGCAATCCTGAAATTGTCGAACACGGCCGGACAGGGCTGCTGGTGGCACCGAAGCAGCCCATGGCCCTTGCCGCTGCGGTGACGACCCTGGCCAAGGATCCGGCGCTGAGAAGGCAGATGGGCGAAGCCGGCCGGCAGCGGGCGGCCGAACGCTTTGACCGGGGCAAACAGATGAAAAAAGTGGAGGCGTACCTGTGTTCCGAAATCACAGATGGCATGTAAAAATAACAGCAGCCTGGAAAAGGGGTTGAGCATGCTTGCCAACGCCCGCCTGCAAACGCTGATCCCTTGGCTGGTATTGATGTTTCCGGCAACGGCATTGCTGGTGGAGCATTCCAGCAGTATTTTTCTTGTTTTTTTTGCCGTTTCCGGAATTGCCGTATGGGTCAAGTCCGACAGAAGAGCTTCTCTGGGTTTGATGGAAAAATGCCTTCTGTGGTCGTTTGTCCTTTTCCCGGCATCTTATTTGCTGTCTTTCACCATCCATTTCTTTCAAGGGGACCTGCTGGATCCCCGGTTCAAATATCTTGACGACGAGTTTCGAATGGTTTTGATGTTACCGATCTTTTTGCTGTTCAGACAGGTCCGGGTCCCTCTGTTCTATCTGTGGAACGGCATCGTGATCGGTGCGGTTGCAGCCGGGGCCAATGCTTTTTTGCGGTATTTCTGGCTGGCGCCCGGCGGGCGTGTGAGCGGAGCCTATGATGCGATTGCGGTCGGTGATATTTCCTTGTCGCTGGCGGTCATGAGCGTTGCGTCGTGGGGGGTTCTGACAAAAAGAAGCCCCCATTACCGATGGCTCATCCCTGCGGCTTTTCTTTTCGGGATGGCCTCCACCGTCTTGTCCGAGACCCGGGGCGCCTGGGTTGGCATCCCGGCCTTGTTGCTGATTCTGTTCTTTTTTACGGGCAGGTACTTGAGACTCCTGACACGGTTGTCGATGGTTGGGCTGTGCGTCATCCTTGCCGTAGTCATTTACCTGGTGCCTGCAACGAAAGTGGCCGAACGGGTTCAGGAAGTGAAGCAGGAGATAAGGCATCATCAAGAAGGCAATGCCATATACGG
This sequence comes from uncultured Desulfobacterales bacterium, assembly GCA_965602445.1. Taxonomy (GTDB): domain Bacteria; phylum Desulfobacterota; class Desulfobacteria; order Desulfobacterales; family CAFBRK01; genus JAIPEL01. Next base: position 7,010 of record CBFCZJ010000050.1, read on the forward strand.
GGGGGCCACCTTTCGAATGTTGGGTTTCAAGGCAACGGCAGCCCTTTTTCCGGAGCATCCCATCATCGGTGTCGGACCGGGAAACTACAAGCCCCTGGTCAAGCAGAGGATTGCCGAAGGAGAGCTGCACGAGCTGACGGCAATGCACTCCAACCCCGGGAGTACGTTTTTGGGAACACTCGTGGATTGCGGGCTGGTGGGGCTTTTATCGCTGATCGGCATTTTTGCCGTGCCCTTTTGGATCTCGATCGTTTTTGTCCGGCGCCATGCGGATCTGCTCAGAAACGTGGGGTATGCGCTGCTGCTGCTGGTGGTGTCCATGTTCCATTTCGGGCAATTCGAGGCCATCTTTCGAAGAAGCTTTTTTACCAATTTTTATGTCGTCATGATTGCCGCGATTGCCGCGATTGCCTTCCGTGAGTTGGCCGATCATGATCCGGCCGCCGGTATCCCGAAAAAACCGTAGGACCTATGGTACACCAAACACGCGGTGCCTATCATTTTGGAGCCAGCCAGCGCCTGCCCGAAGAAACGCTTTCTGCCCTGGTATCTGTATTTCAGGAAAAAGAATCGGATTCGGCATCCCGTCTGGAGGGAAGACGGTCCATCTCGAGACTGGAAATTGCGCAAATTGGCGCCGTGGTGGTCAAGCATTACCGGCGCGGCGGCCTGCTCGCCCATTTGATCCGGAAGCACTATCTTCGGTCCGGTAAAACGCGGTGTCAGCTTGAATTTGAACAGATGGTCCGAGCCAGGCAGGCCGGGGTAAACATCCCCGAACCGATCGCTTTTGCCTTCAAAGGGCTGGTTTTCTACCGGGGCTGGCTGGTCACAAAAGAGATTGCCCATCAGCAGACATTGGCCCGGTTGAGCTTGCGGGATCCGGAGCGTCTGCCCGCGGTGAGGGACCGCTTCAGAAAGCAGTTGGCAAAGCTGGTGGCGCAAGGCTTGTGGCACGTGGACCTGCATCCTGGAAATGTCCTCATCGATGACGGGGGGCGGGTGTTTCTGCTCGATTTTGACAAGGCCCGAACCTTTCGGGGGACAAGCCGTCAGCTTCTGGCCAAATACCGGAAGCGGTGGAGGCGGGCGGTCGAAAAACACGGACTGCCGCAGGAGCTGCTGGCCTTTCTGGATTGAGGACCCGCGGTCACTGGTGTGCCGAAAAAAGCTGCCGATACAGGAAAAGCGTTCGCTCGATCGTAGCTTCGATCCGGAAATCGTGCTCAATCCGCTTTCTGGCGTGTTGCCCCATTTCCTTGCGGCGTTCGGGATGATGGTACAGATAGGAAACCGCGCCGGCGATGGCGGAAGCATCCCGGGGCGGCACGATCAAGCCGCTGATCCCGTCTTCGATCAGCTCCGGGCTGCCGCCTGAGTCCGTGACGATGGGGACGGTTCCGTAGGCCATGGCTTCGATGATGACCTTGGGCAGCCCCTCGCGCTTGACGGCCGGAAGCACGGCCACATCGCAGGCGGCCTGCACGGCCGGCGCGTCCGGCCGGAAACCGGCCCGGTGGATGCGGTCTTTCATGGGGCTTTTGCCGATCTGCTTGAACAAGCTGGCGGCGTTCATTTTCCCGATCAGCAAGAGATGACAATCGTCGATTTCCTGCAGCAAGTGGCTGGCCTCCATGAGAAATCGGAGCCCCTTGCGCGGCCGGAAATTGGCGGTGCAGCACACCACAAAGGCGCCGTCGGGGATGCCGAACTGCTTCAGATCCGCCGGCGGGTCGCTGTACCACGCCAGATCGTGCCCTTTGTAGATGGTGACCGGCTTGTCCGCCGGCACCCTCAGCCACAAGAACTTCATCTGCAGCAAGTACTGTCGAACCGCCTCGGCAACGCAGATGATCCGATCCACCCGGGGGTTCAGATAGGTCATCCAGGAGGCGGGATTGAAAAAACTCACGTTGCCGACAATCCCTCGGTAGGCGACGATCTTCACCGGCAGACCGCGTGCCGCCATGATTCCGTTGGAAACCGCACGGTTGTTGAACAGGTGAAGGATGTCGATCTCCTCTTGGATCAGCATCCGGCGCAGCCTGGCAATCATCGGCCTGTCGATACGCCCCTGCGGTGCAAACCCCACCGCCGGCACCCCCGCCCGGCCAAGCCGGCTGTAATGGGGCGCATCCGGCGGACAGACGACCCGGATATCGACCCCTCTTTTCCTGAGCCCGATAAATGTCTCGGTTTCGGGCCGATCGCTATGTCCGGTGACGCACAGCACTTTCATCGGTTTTTCCTGATGGTCGACTGACCCCTATGCCCCGCAATGCTCCTGATTCCATATCCGGTATGCCACCGCGGCCGTCTGTTGTCCATCGCAGATCGATCGGTAAGGCCAGAAAAATCATTTACAATTGCTATTATTTCAATTAAATGCCAAAATTTTTGGTGACTGCGATTCGCCGGCCAAGGCCCCCGGTGCGGCCGTGGACCTTGGCCGCGCGACCCTGAGGATAAGGATTGTAAATGACCGAAAAACCGACCCTATCGGCCGCGATCATCACCTATAACGAGTCCGAGAACATCGAAGACTGTCTGGCCTCGGTGGCCGACTTCGTGGATGAGGTCGTGGTGCTGGATTCTTTCAGCACCGACGATACCGAACAGATCTGCCGCCGCTTTGAAAAGGCGAAGTTTTACCGGCACCCGTTCGACGGCTATATCGCGCAAAAAAACCGCGCCGCGGATCTTTGCACCTCGCAGTGGATCCTGTTCATCGATGCGGACGAACGGGTAACCCCCGAGCTGAAGCGGTCGATAGAAGGCTTCTTGTCCGCCAACCCCGACGTTGCAGGCGCCAAGTTTCCGAGGCTCACTTATCACATGCATCGGTTTATCCGGCACGGGGGCTGGTACCCCAATGCCCGCTATCGCTTGTACCGAAAGGGAAGAGCCCATTGGGGCGGAAATACCCCCCATGAAAAGCTGATCTTGGACGGCCCGGGAAAGAAGCTGACAGGCGACCTGGTGCACTATACGGCCAAGGATCTCTCAGACCAGGTGGCCACCATCAACGCCTTCTCCAGCATTGCGGCCCTGACCCGATACAACAAGGGAAAACGGTTTCACCTCTGGCGCCTGCTGGTCAAGCCGATGAGCAAGTTCGTCGAAATGTACGGATTCAAACGGGGCTTTTTAGACGGCATGCAAGGATTTATCATCGCCGTCAGCTCTGCGTATTCTTCCTTTCTCAAGGAAGCCAAGCTGTATGAACTGGACGCCCTCGGATCCGATAAGCCAAGCAACCTGTCTTCCCTGTATGCCAAAGACCGACAGACATGAATCCATGGCGCCATGACGTCATTGTTCGGCTCCTTTACGGGTTTTTCGGCCTGCTGGGGATCCTGCCGCAGCGCAAAGTCGACGGCCTGTGCGATGCCTTAGGCCGCCTGTGGTACAGGCTCGACGCCCGCCACCGGCAGGTGGCCCTGCGGAATCTGGACCAGGCCTTCGGCGGCGAAACCACCCCCGGCCAGCGGGAGCAGCTGGCCAAGAAGGCATTCGCCAACCTCATGCGGATCCCGTTTGAAATCGGCAGGTCCATGAAATGGACGGAAGAAGACTGCCTCCGGTATTTTCACGTCGAGGGAAAAGAACGGATCCAGGCCGCACTGCAAAAGGGAAGAGGGCTGCTGGTTTTGACCGGGCACATGGGCAACTGGGAATTGCTCCCTCCGATGGTGCTGATGCTCGGGACCCCGGCGACCACCACCTATCGCCCCCTTAAGTTTGCGCCGGCAGATACGTTTTTCCTGCAGCTGCGCTCGCGGTTCGGCTCCCGGATGGTTTCCAAAAAGCAGGCCATGCGAAAAATTTTGCGCGCGCTGCAAAAAGAGGAGTGCGTCTGCATGCTGTTTGATCAAACCTCCCGCCGGGCCACCGGGGAATTCGTGGATTTCTTCGGCCGCAAGGCGTGGACGAACACCGGACTGGCCCTGCTGGCGCTCAAAACCGAGGCTCCGGTGCTGCCGGCGTTCATCCTCCGGGACGGTGATCGCTTTCGGGTGGAGATCGGCAACGAGGTCCCTCTTGTGAAAAGCGGCAGCAAGGCCCGGGATGTTTTGGAAAACACCCGCCAATACAACAAGGCGCTGGAGCAAATCATTCGACGCTACCCGGAACAGTGGTTTTGGGTGCATAACCGCTGGAAAGAACGGACTTGATGAGGCCGGCGCTGGGGATGCGACTTCGATGAGACTCGGCCGGAAAAAGATTCGAGGGGTACGCCGCGTCCTGATTCGATCCACCAATTGGATCGGCGATGCCGTCATGAACACGCCCGCGATTCATGCGATCCGGTCCCATTTTCCCTCGGCCCATATCAGCCTGCTGGCCAAACCATGGGTGGCCCCGGTGTTTGCAAACAGCCCGGATGTCGATGAAGTGATTCGCTATGAGGAGAAGGGGTGGTCGGCGACTTTCCGGGTGGCGCGGAAACTGCGCCGCCATCGCTTCGATGCGGCGTTTTTGCTCCAGCACGCGTTTGAAGCCGCCCTGATCGCCTTTTTGGCCGGCATTCCGCTTCGCATCGGCTACGACCGGGACGGGCGGGGCCTTTTGTTGACCCATCCGGTCCCCTGCCCGCCGGCTGTCCGGCGGGTGCATCAGACCGCCTACTATTTGAATATTCTCACCGCTGTCGGCCTGGGCGCCTCGGATCAGCGCCTGCGCCTGACGGTGCCGCCGGCAGCGCGCCGGCGCGCCCGGGAGATACTCTCCGCCCGGGGGGTAAAGCCTGACGAGACGGTGATGGGGATCAACCCCAGCGCGATCTATGGGCCGGCCAAGCAGTGGTTTCCCGACAGGTTCGCAGCGCTGGCAGATCGCCTCCAGGAGCGGTTCGGATGCCGCGTGCTCGTTTTCGGGGGCCCGTCGGACCGGCAGCTGGGGCAACGCATCGAGCAGATGGCTCAAAGGCCGGTGATCTCTCTGGCAGGGGAGACCACCCTGGAAGAAGCCGTCGCCCTGATCGCCTTGTGCCGCCTTTTCGTTTCCAACGATTCCGGGCTCATGCACGTAGCCGCCGCCCTGGATACACCGCAGGTGGCGATTTTCGGCTCCACCAATCCGGTCACCACAGGACCCTTCAGCGACCGCAGCCGGGTGGTTCGGATACCGGAACCGTGCAGCCCGTGTCTGGAGCCGGAATGTCCGGAGGGGCACCTGTCCTGCATGGGGAAGATTACCGTCTCCATGGTCCTGGATGCCGCCGATGCGCTGCTGTAAATTGATTTTTGCAGCCGCCGGCGTATTCTGGTATAAAATCGCTGACGCGATTTTATGAAAGTTTCGCGTTCCGCGAAACGGAAAACAATTGAATCTAGAGAGCCTCGATTCACCGCTGCCGGAGACCATGAACGGATTCGATGAATGACCTCCGGAACGTTGTTGAACGGACGGCTTTTCTACGGGAGAGGAAGCGATGGCCATCAGCAAAGAATTGCTGGAAATTCTCGCCTGCCCGAAGTGCAAGGGCGATATTTTCCTCAACGAAGCCGGAGACGGGCTGGTCTGCGAGCATTGCCGGCTCGTGTACGAGATCCGGGACGATATCCCGATCATGCTGATCGACGAAGCAAAGCCCCTGGACGGTTGACAGGAGCGGTTCTAAGACGAATTCGGCTTCCTGCGTCGGATCGATCGGCGAACCATTATCCGACCATGAGCACCCCCCAGCCTCCCAAACCCGCAAAGCTGGTCATCGGGCTGATCCTCAAGGATGAGGCCCTGCTGGGGCCGGCGGCCGAAGCGCTCGAGCAATGCTTCGGCATGCCGGACATGGTCAGCCCATGGCTTTCCTTCGATTTTACGGACTACTACCAAAGAGAAATGGGCGCCCCCCTGCGGCGAAGGATGCTCTCCTTTCGCGCCCTGGTCGGCCCGGAAACCCTGCCGGAGGTCAAGCTGAAAACCAACCGGATCGAAGGCCGCTTCCGCGTCGACGGCCAACGGCGGGTGAACATCGATCCGGGCATCGTGACTTTCGAACGGTTCGTGCTGGCCACCGGCAAGAATTACACTCACCGGATCTACCTGGGCCGGGGAATCTTCGCAGATTTGACCCTGCTGTTTTCCGGCGGCGCGTTTCAGCCGCTTCCCTGGACATATCCGGATTATGCCCAAGCACCCCTGCGCGGCTTCCTCGAGGAGGTGCGGCGGCGATACCGCTACAACCTGCGAGGCCGTGAGAACCCGCAAGCCGGCTGCTGACCGTTCGATGCAGCACGGCGCCGCGGCCGGCCCTTGCGAAGGGAACATACAAATGATTCGAAGCATGACCGCCTATGCGAGTGCAGAACAAAGCAGCGGCCCGCTGACCGTGGCCGTTGAAATCCGGACTTACAACAGCCGCCATTTCGATCTGGTGATGCGCCTTCCCCACGGCTACACCGGCTTAGAAGAGCGGATCAAGGCCAGGGTCAACGAAAAGATCGGCCGGGGCCGGGTGGAGATTCAGCTCCGCTTTCGGGAGGCATCGGAACAAGCCGGTGCGTTTGAGATCGACGAAGGGGCGGCCGCCTCCTACGTGGACGTCCTGAACCGCCTGCAGGAGCGTTTTTCACTCCAGGGTGGGGTCTCCGTGGATCTGGTGGCCAAAGCCCCGGGCATCATCAAGCCGGCGGAGGTCGAAAAGGATATGGAGGCCGTGTGGCCGGTGGTGGACGGCAGTTTGTCCGAAGCGCTGGACGCACTGGACGCCATGCGCGGCAAGGAAGGGGCCTTTATTGCCGACGATTTTTCCAGTCGCCTTGATTTTATCGAATCGAGCATCGACCGGATCGACGAAAGCGCCGCCGGGCTGCTGCCGGTCTACCAGCAGCGACTCGCCGAACGGATCGAGACCCTGACCCGGGGGATCGTCGAGATCGATCCCGGCCGAATCGCCCAGGAAGCGGCGGTGCTGGCCGACCGGAGCGATATTTCCGAGGAGATCGTCCGCGCCCGCAGCCACGTGAGCCAGTTTAGGCAAACCATGGTGGGCGACGAGCCGGCCGGCAGAAAGCTCAATTTCCTGCTCCAGGAATTCAACCGGGAGTTCAATACGATGGCATCGAAGGCGGCAAGCACCGAGGTTTCCCACACCATCGTGGCCGTCCGGGCAGAACTGGAAAAGCTCCGGGAACAGGTCCAGAACGTGGAGTAATCAAAAAAATGGTGGCGGCCGCTCTGCTGCTCGACATGGTCGAATGCACAAAAACGATAGCGTCGTTTCCTCTTGAAGGCGTTATCATGCCAGGGCCCCGGAGCGCCAAGGTCCGCGGAAGATAAAAAGGGAGGAACATGGATCAGAATCTGCTCAACATCGGATTCGGGAGCACTGTCGTTGCCGACCGGATCGTGGCCATTGTGCCGCCGTCCTCTTCGCCCATGAAGCGGCTCAAGGACGAGGCCAAGGACGACAAACGCCTGATCGACGCCACTCACGGCCGCCGCACCCGGTCGGTCATCGTTTTAGACAGCAACCATGTCGTTCTGTCGGCGATCCAGGCCGAGACCATTTCCCAGCGATTCGAAGCCCTGCGGGCGGGCGGCTCCCGCAAAGAGCCCTCCGTCGAGCTCCCATGACGGCGAACGAATCCTCCGGGCACCTGTTCATCGTATCGGCCCCCTCGGGCGCCGGAAAGACGACGCTTTGCCGGGCGCTGCTCAGGCGATTTCCCGACATCCGGTATTCTGTTTCCTATACCACCCGCCCCCCACGCAACGGTGAGCAGGAAGGAATCGACTACCGGTTCATTTCTAAGGAAGAGTTCTGCAAGGGGATCGAGCAGGACCGGTGGGCCGAGTGGGCCAAGGTCCATGGGCACTACTACGGAACCGACGCCGGGGTCCTGGCCGATGCCATCGGCAAAGGAAAGGACGTGCTGCTCGACATCGACGTCCAGGGGGCGTGCCAGCTTGTCGAGCGGTTTGCCGAGGCGGTGACCATCTTTGTCATGCCCCCCTCCATCGAAGCGCTTCGGTCCCGGCTTCTGGAGAGAGGAGCCGACAGCCGGGAGGTCATCGATCGGCGAATGGCCGCTGCCGAAGAAGAAATCCGCTGCCGAAGCCGATATCGCCACGTCGTGGTCAACGACCGCCTGGATCGGGCCATGGCTGAGTTGCAGGCCCTGGTCGAGCGTTACCGGTAAGGCAGTCTGACGCTTTTCTTGCCCTGTTTTTCCTCGACCGGATCAGTGCCCTGGACGGGCCGCCATCCATGAATGAATGTCGGCATGGCTTCTTATGACGAACGAGGCGAGGCACACTGAAATTCTCTACGGCATCCATCCGGTGGCCGAGGCGATCTTTGCCGGGCGCCGGGCGTTGGAACAGGTTTATATTGCCTCCGGGAAGCGGTCCTCCAGGCTGGCGTCGATTCTGTCGGCGGCGCAAAAGAAGAAAATCCCGGTGCACGAGCTTCCCGCCGGAAAGATTCGGCAAATGGC
>CBFCZJ010000051.1:0-15343 GCA_965602445.1 uncultured Desulfobacterales bacterium
TGGATGCCCTGTTCTTCGATGGTTTCCCGCCACTGATCGAAGCGCAGTCTGGCGGTTTCTTTCAGGCGCTCCTCTTCGTCTTTCAGGTAGCCGCCGTAAGGCACGAAGGCCACCTCCTCTCTCGGGATGATGTAGGTCAGGACGATCTCCTTGAGACCGGCCTTTTTCAATTCGAGGATCGCTTCCAGCGCGCTGAACGCAAGCTCCCGAAAGCGGGTGTTGAACAGGACCTTTTCAATCTTCATCGCTGATTGCTCCTTCCTGGTTACAATAGACCGTCGAAGAAGTCGTTTCCTTTGTCGTCGACGAGGATGAAGGCCGGAAAATCCTGGACGGTGATCTTGTAGATCGCCTCCATGCCGAGCTCGGCAAACTCGACCACTTCGGCGCTGCTGATGCACTCTTTTCCCAGCCGGGCCGCCGGGCCGCCGATGGAGCCCAGGTAGAACCCACCGTGCTCCTGGCACGAATCGGTGACGACTTTTGACCGGTTTCCCTTGGCCAGCATCACCAAAGAGCCGCCTCTTTTCTGGAATATGGGCACGTAGGGATCCATCCTTGCCGCGGTGGTAGGCCCGAAGCTGCCCGAGGCATAACCTTCGGGGGTTTTGGCCGGTCCGGCGTAGTAGATGATGTGATTTTTGACATAGTCGGGCAAATCCCCGCCCTGCTCCAACCGCTCGTTGAGCTTGGCATGGGCGATGTCTCTGGCCACCACGATCGGGCCGTTGAGCAAAAGCGGCGTCGCCACCGGATACCGGTTCAGCTCGGCGCGGATCCGGTCCATGGGCTGGTTCAGATCGATCCGGACGGCCTCTGCGGCCGCGTGCTCGACTTCGGGAAGGTATTTGGCCGGATCGGTTTCGAGCTGTTCCAAAAAGATGCCGTCATGGGTGATCTTCGCCTTGACGTTGCGGTCGGCGCTGCAGCTGACGCCCACACCGATGGGACATGAGGCGCCGTGTCGCGGCAGCCGGATCACCCGCACGTCGTGGCAGAAGTACTTTCCACCGAACTGCGCGCCGATTCCAAGCTCCTGGGAAATGGCCAGGGCCTCTTTTTCCATCTCCAGATCCCGAAACGCGTGGCCGGTGGGACTTCCGACAGTGGGAAGGCCGTCGAGATAGCCCGCCGAGGCGAGCTTTACGGTCTTTAAGGTCAACTCGGCGGAGGTGCCGCCGACCACCACCGCCAGATGGTAGGGCGGGCAGGCAGCCGTGCCAAGGCTTTTCATCTTCTCGCCGAGAAAGGCGCGGAGCTTTGCCGGGGTGAGAATCGCCTTGGTCTCCTGGAAGAGGTAGGTTTTGTTGGCCGATCCCCCGCCCTTGGCGATGAACAAAAACTTGTATGCGTCCCCATCCACGGCGTAGAGTTCCACCTGGGCCGGGAGGTTGCAGCCGGTGTTTTTCTCATCGAACATGGTAAGCGGGGCATTCTGGGAGTAGCGCAGGTTATTGCGGGTATAGGCGTTGAAGACGCCCCGGGACAAGGCCGCTTCATCTCCGCCTCCTGTGATGACCTGCTCCCCTTTTTTCCCGATCACGATCGCAGTACCGGTATCCTGACACATCGGAAAAACCATCTCGGCGCTGATCACGGCGTTTTTGAGCATCTCCAGGGCCACGAACCGATCGTTTTCCGAGGCCTCCGAATCGTCTAAAATGGCGGAAAGCTGGGTAAGATGCCCCGGACGGTAAAGATGGGACACGTCCCGGAATGCGCTTTCGGCCAGCAGGGTCAGCCCTTCCGGATCGACTTTCAGGATCCGGGTACCGTTGAAGTCTTCAGTGGATACAAAGTCCTGGGTGATCCGGCGATAGGGGGTGTTGTCGGCTCCGAGGGGGAACATCTCCTGAAACGCAAATTCGACCACTTCTCAACCTCCCAAAAATCGCTGCGCGATTTTTGTAAAAGCGGCTTCGCCGCTTGGTTAAAAAATAGAACGTAACCATGACAAAAACGATCACGGGTGGACCGTTTGCACTTGCACCGACTCCGCACCTGCCTTGCTATAGAAAGGTTCTTGGGGGGTGTCAAGGCATTCCGCCGGCGAGGCTTGACAGCCGGCGATAAAGAGCTTGTCCGAGCAATGACGATATTTGAAGGGTTGACAATACCCAATATACCAGTTCAAAGAGAGTTTTTCATATAGGGATTGTCCAAGCACCTTTTCAAAATTCAAGCGGTTCCATACCGCTGAGCAATATCAGGCTGCCTGAAACGAAACGGAATCAGGGCAATCCCTATTGTGGGAAGGAAAAGAAACCAATCCGTCGATGAGAGGGTGCCATGAAACTGGAAAAACAAAGATGCGAGCTCGTTGCATTTGGAAGAAAAATGCTGGCGGCCGGGCTGACGACCGGCACCGGCGGAAATTTGAGCCTCCGGGATCCGGAGACCGGCCTGATCGCGCTGACCCCCTCCGGCGTCGAATACCCGGTGATGACCGAAGAAGATGTGGTGCTGTTGGATCCGGAGGGCGCCGTCGTCGACGGCAAAAGAAAGCCGTCCAGCGAAGCGGGGTTTCACGTGGCCCTTTACAAAAAAAGGGCCGACGTCGGCGCCGTGGTCCACACCCACTCGATCTACGCCACCACCCTGGCCTGCCTGCACTGGGAGATTCCGCCGGTCCATTATCTGATCGGCTTTGCCGGCAAAAAAGTCCCCCTGGCGCCTTATGCCACCTTCGGCACCGAGGACCTGGCCCGCAGTGTGGCAGACGGCATCGCCGAGGGCAATGCGGTTCTTCTGGCCAACCATGGCCTGGTGGCCGTTGGCATCGATCTGGCCTCGGCGTTTGCCTGCGCCGAAGAAATCGAACTGGTGGCCCGGATCTACTACCAGTGCCGGTGTGCCGGCACGCCGCAGCTCATCGATGACGCCGAGATGGACCGGGTGATCGAAAAGTTCAAATCCTACGGGAAATCGGACCCAAGGTCCGAATCCCCGTAGGATGAAAAATCATAGTTACCTATCCGGTTTTTAACGAAACTCCAGGAACTCGAGTCGGAGGCCGATGGGTGTCAGATCGGAAGCCGGACAACTGTCTGAGCCGGTTAGGCCGCGTTACGACGGCCGCAACGCAGACAATGGGATCTGCCCGGCAATCCCCGCTTGACGCTGTCATTTTTCTGCGCCCCAATCAACGGCCGTGTTTACGCGGCCTTGCCGGTGAGTTTTGGCCGGCTGGAAAGCTGATACCCATCGGCCTCCGGCGGCCCAAGGCCTGAGGATTCTGGATTGGCGCATGTATCCATTTAAAGGATTGCCGATGCCCACTGAGGATCCCGCCTGCGTGAAAGTCTTTCATCCGCCGGCCTGGGTCCGGCCGACCGCCGTCCAGACCGTGCTGGCCAGCCTGCGCCTGCGCGCCCGGGGAACGAAGACCGTTCTGGGAGGCTCCCGCCGCCAGGTCCTGCACGTGGCCGGCGGGGTGCGGCTGTTAGCGGTTCACACGCCCCACCCCTCGCCCCGGGCCCGGGCGATACTGCTCCACGGCTGGGAGGGGAGCAGCGACTCGACCTACATCCGCACCACCGCCCGCACTCTTTATCAAGCCGGCTGCGACGTCTTCCGGCTCAACCTGCGCGACCACGGCCCGAGCCACCACCTCAACGAAGGCATCTTTCTGGCCGTCTATCTTGACGAGGCGGTTGAGGCGGCCACCCAGGCCGCGGCCCAGACGCCCGAGCTGCCGGTCTTTCTGTGCGGCTTTTCCCTGGGCGGCAACTTCGCGCTGCGCATCGCGGCCCGATGGTCCGACGCCCCGCCGGTCAACCTCCGGCGCGTGGTGGCGGTCAGTCCGGCCATCGACCCGATCCACGCCACCGAGCGCATCGACCGCCACCCGCTTCTTCTGTGGTACTTTAGGCGCAAGTGGCGCCGTTCGCTGCTGCGCAAGCAACAACTTTTCCCCAGCCGCTACGATTTTTCCAATCTTTCGCCGCGGTTGAACTTGATGCAGATGACCGAACGGCTGATCCCCCGCTACAGCAGGTACCCGGATGCCCTCACCTATCTGGCCGCCTACGCCGTGAACCGCGACGTCTATACCCGCATCCGGGTGCCGGCCACCGTCATCACCGCTGAGGACGATCCGGTCATTGCCGTCCAAGATCTTCTGTCCCTGCCGAATAATCCGGCGGTGGAACGGATCATCCACCGGTTCGGCGGCCACAACGGCTTCATCGAAGGAGACATCAAAAGCACCTGGTACGAAAAATGGCTGGTTCGGCACCTTTGCGGGTGATCCAATCCCGCCGAGGGTCAGCACCGCCAATCCGATCCAGTCGTTTCTCCGTTCGTTGTCCATATCCAAAATACTGCCTTTTCGTTACGCTTCGTTTGGCGGTTTGGCCAACCCCACTCCGGCTGGGACTGCATTCCTGAAATTCCCGGCGGCGCAGCCGACGCTTATAAATTCGCGCAGCGAATTTATTGCAGCAAGTCTAAAATCCGCCCCGTGTCGGTTTCCAGATTGAACCAGGATTGGCGCAGGGCGGCCCGGGCCAGGGCCAGCCGGCTCAGGGCGGAGGTCAGATCCCGCTGGGCCTCGTTCAGGCGCACCAGCGATGCCTGCCCGGCATTGTATTCCTTTTCCACCAGGTCGCGGGTTCGGCGCACGAGCGCGGCGTTCTCCCGCTGGAGTGCCACCTGCCGCTGGGCGCTTGCCACCCGGGCGGCCGAGGTGCGCACCTCGGAGCTGACCTCCAGCACCCGCTCTTCTATGATTTTTTCGGCTTCCTGCTTCCGGGCCCGGGCCTCTCTGTGTCGGGCGCTGTCCCCACCGCCGGAAAACAAATTATATTTCAGGTTGAGGCTCACCGCATTGCCGAAATCGTCGCCCTCGTATTGCAGGTCCTCGTCTCGGTCTCCCTCCACGGTGCCGGTCAGGTTCACCGTCGGGTAGAACCGGGCCTGGGCGCGGCGGATGTCTGCTTCGGCCTGCTTCAATGCCAGGTCTGCCTCGATTAGATCCGGCCGCTGACCCCGGGCAAGTTTCACCAGCGGTTCAGGCTCGGGCGGACTCATCTCCTCGGCGGTTTCTTCGGCCAGGGGAGCCAGCAAGACAGGCTCGGGAAAGGCGGCACCGGGCAGGCCCAGAAGAGCCGCCAGAGCGATCCGATTTGTTTCGTAGGCGACCTCGGCCTGGATCCGGCTGGTTTTGGCTGAATTGGCCCGGACTTGGAAATTGAGCTCGTCGCTGAGAGAGCCGGTGCCCACCCGCCGCCGGGCCTTTGCCTCGACAAGCTGCTGCTCATTGAACGCCTCGTCGGCTTCGGCGATGGCGATCTCCTCGTTGGAGAGCTGGGCCTGAAAAAAGGCCGACGCCACCGCAGCCAACAGCAGCCGCTGGGCGTCGCTGCGGGCAGCTTCGCTTCTTTGTTCCCCGTAGCGGGCCGAGAGATTCGCGAATTTTCGCTCGAACCCGTCAAAGAGCACCCAGTTGGCGGTGAGCGCCGCCCGGTAGCGGTACTGGGGATCGTCGATCGTTGCCGATGGATCGAACAAACGTGCCATGGCCAGAGACTCTTCGTAGTCGTTTCGGGACAGATCGACCCGAGCCCCGGCGCCTTCCGCATCGACGGTGGGCCAGTAGCGGGCCCGGGCCTGGGCCACCTGCTCCCGGGCCTGGGCCACCCGGGCGGCGGCCGCTGCCAGCGAAGGGTTTTTTTCCAAAGCGATCTTGGCGGCGGTATGAAGGTCGAGCTCCTGGAGGGTTTCGATGTCGATAGCTTCGGCTGACGCCGAAGCTAAAGAAAGCAGAAAAATCAATATCAGGAAAAATAAACCATTACGCATTGCCCCCCCCTCAAGTGAAAATTCGAAGCAGGAAATTCGATGATTTGGTTTCGATCATTCGGTCATTCGAATTTCGTGCTTGTTTCGGATTTCGATATTCGAATTTCGAATTTTATTTCTCCTTCTGCAGGATGAGCAGCGGATCCTCTCCGGGGGTCACATCCTTCGCGTGCTCCACATACCGGCTCCTTGCCGGTTCCACCGCAACCCGTTTGGGCCAGCTGCCGCGGCGCAGCCGGAAAACGAGCAGCCGGATATCGTTGACGATCACCAGCAGGCTCGGGATCAACACCAGGGTCAGCATCGTGGCAAAAGCCACGCCCGCGGCGATGGAAAGCGCCATGGGGATCAGAAATTTGGCCTGCAGATCGGTTTCCATGATCAGGGGCGCAAGCCCCCCTACGGTGGAAATGGTGGTCAGGGAGATGGCCCGGAACCTGCGGGCGCCGCCGGAAAGAATCGCCTCGAAAAACGGCATCCCTTCCGCGATGTTTTCGTTGACCCGCTCGATGAGGACGATGGCGTCGTTGACCACCACACCGGTCAACGCCACCATGCCGAAGATGCTCATGATCGACAGGTTGTAACCGAATAGAAGGTGGCCGACCACGGCGCCGACCATGCCGAAGGGAATCGTGACCAGGATTACGAACGGCTGCACATAGGAACGGAACATGGTGGCAATGATGATGAAAATCCCCAGCACGCTCATGGGAAAGCCGACATAGAGGCTGGAAAACGATTCCCGCATCTTTTTCTGCTCTCCTTGCAGGGCTACGCGGAGTCCGGGATGCATTCGTTCGAGCTTCGGAAAGAAGTTGGCGCTGAGCTCGGCGAAAATTTCGCCGGCATTGGCCTTGTTGGTGTCGACCCCGGCGCTGACAGAGACCCGCCGCATGCCGTCGGTCCGGGTGATGGTCGAATACCCCGGAGAAAACCACATGCGGGCCACGGTATCCAACGGTACTTCTCGCCCATCCGGTGTCCGGATCCGCACCCGCTCCAGATCCGCCAGACGGGAGCGTTCGTCTGCCGTGTAGCGAACCTTGACCCGGACGTCGTCCCGGCCCCGCTGCAGGCGCAGCGCCTCGTCCCCATAGTAGCCGGCGTATACCTGCCGGGCCAGATCGTCGACGGTCAGCCCCAGGGTCCGGGCCTCGGGCTTGAGTTCGAGCCGCAGCTCGTTCTTGCCCGGGGCATAGTCGGACCGAATCTGCGTCACGCCGTCGAATTTTCTCAGCCTCGCCATGAGCTCGTCTGCGGCGGAAAGAATGGTGTCCATGTCGTATCCCTGGAGCCAGACCTCGATGGGCGCTCCCGGCGGCCCGGCGTTGAGGCCCGTGAACGTCAGCGACTTGACCCCGGGGATTTGACCGACCTCCTTTTCCCACTCGACCATCAGGTCTTTGGAATGAACTCCCCGGCGATCGGATTCGAGCAAAATCGCCTGCACCGACCCGAGGTGGGGACCGGTGCGGGGAATGTCCTCCAGGGTCTGGCCCACCAGGGCAAGCCGTTCTTCGATCATCGGCTCTCCGGTGCGGGTCGGCGTGCGGGCGGCCAGGCGCAGCAGGGCATCGTCGAGCTGCCGGACGGCCTGTTTCGTGACCTCCGGCGGGGTGCCGTCCGGAAACTCGATGGTGGAGGTGATGACGAATCCATCGATCTCCGGAAAGACCTCGAATTTGAGAATCCCCCCCTTCATCAAACCGACAGCCAGCAGCAGCACACTGACGGCCGTGCACAGGGAAATATAGCGCCAATAAAGCGCCCGGCTCAAAAAGGGTTTGTAGATGTGGGAAATGAACCACTCCATGCCCCGGCTGGTGACCCGGTGAACCGCCTCGAACCGTCGGGTGATCGGATTCAGCCGCCCGTTTTCCACGTTGGGGTCCGGCAGGCGGCTCAGATGGGCCGGCAGCAGGAGAAGGCATTCGACCAGGGAGACCGCCAGACAGGCGATCACCACGATCGGAAGGATCCGGATGAATTTTCCCATAATGCCGCCGACATACAGCAGCGGGATAAACGCCACGATGGTGGTGAGCACCGCGGCGACCACCGGCATTCCCACTTCGCTCACCCCGTCGACGGCCGCCTTCAACGGCGGTTCGCCGGCCTTTCGATGGGTATAGATCGCCTCTCCCACCACGATGGCGTCGTCGACCACAATGCCCAGCACCATGATCAGGCTGAACAGGGAAATCATGTTGATGGTGCCGCCCAGCGCCCAGAGGATGGCCAGGGCCCCGGCGATGGAGACCGGGATTCCCATGCCGCCCCAGAAAGAGAGCCGGGCGTTTAAAAACGCCCAGAGGGCCAAAAACACGATCATCATGCCGATGAGGCCGTTTTTGACCAGCAGATCGATCCTCGCCTGGAGCATCTCGGTATTGTCGTAGAGCACCTGAATGCTCGTTCCCGGAGGCGTCCGCGCCTGCTTTTCTTTCAGAAAGTCCTGGACCGCCGCTTCAATGGCCAGGGCATCTTCCTCCTTGGTCTTGTAGACGATGATCATCACCGACGGTTCGCCGTTGATCAGGGCGTCGATGGGGTCCTCCTCGAAGCCGTCGGAAATTTTGGCGATCTTGTCCAAGGTGACGATCTGCCCACCGGCGCCGGCCAGGGCCACCACATCGGCCAGCTCCTTTCCGGTGTATTTTCGTCCCACGGTCCGGATCCGGATCTCTTCTCCCTGGCTCCGGATGGTGCCGCCGGCCAGGTTGAGGCTGCTCCGCCGCACCGCCGTGGTCACCTCGCTGAGGGAAAGTCCGTATTTGCGAAGGGCCTCCTCGGATACTTCCACGGCGATTTCATAGTTTCGGGCACCGAATATCTCTACCTGGGAGATTTCCGGCAGCTGCTGGAGCTCGTCTTTGATCCGCTCGGACCATTCCTTGATCCGCCGTTCGGACATGTCCCCGGACAGATAGAGCAGGACCACCGGATCCTTGATGGTCAGTTCGGTGATTACCGGCTTTTCAGCATCCAGCGGGAAGGTGGAGATGGCGTTGATTTGGGTCCGAACGTCGTCGATGACCTTGTCAACGTCATAGTTTTCCCGGACTTCGATGGTCGCCGAAGCGGCGTTTTCGCTCGATTGGGTGGTCACCTGCTTGATCCCTTCGACCCCTTCCAGCGCCTCTTCGATCTTCTGGCTGATCCCCTCTTCCACCTCCTCGGGATCCGCCCCCGGGTAGGGAACGGTGATAATGATCATATCCAGGGAAAACTCGGGGAAGTTCTCCCGGATCATGGAAACCGTGGCAATGTAGCCGGCCACAAAGATCAGCAGCAAAACGATGTTGGCAAACACCGTGTTCTTGGCAAACGATCTCAGCACCTGCTTCATGACGGCGGCCTTTCGTTCTGCCGGCGGGTGATCTCAAGAAGGGTGTTTTCCAGCGGATCGACCAGCCGGGTGCTCACCACCAGCTCCCCGCCTTGGAGCCCCCGATCCACAAAGGCAAAATTGCCCTCGAGTCTTGCCACCTCCACGTCCACCGTATGCAGGCGGTCTTCTCTGGCCACATATACCGTGTTTTCAAAGCTGACGGCCTGCCGCGGGAGCCGGAAGACACCGCTCAGCACCCTGCCCGGAATTTTCACCGCACAGAACATCCCCTCCACCAGGGGGAGTCCTTCCGGCCGGCTTTTGCCGGCGGCCTCGGCATCGATCCGCACGGCCACGGTCAGGGTGCGTGTCTTCTGGTCGAACTTGACCACCCGGTGAAGTGTTCCCTCCCAGAAGTGGCCCTGCTTGTCTTCGGTCCAGAAGATTCGGCAGGAAACCGGCGCGAGACTAGAAAACCAGGCGCTGTCCGACGTTTCGCGCCCCCCGTCAAATCGGAGCCAACGCCGGGCGTCCTGGCTGTCGAGGGGGATTTCGATCTCCAGGGTCGAATCGTCGGCCAGCGTCAGGGCCGGCTGACCGGCGACGGCAAACTGCCCCGCTTCCAGGGTTGCCGCCTTGACCCGACCGGTAAACGGCGCCTTTATCCGACAGCGGGCCAAGTTGGCCCGGGCCAGGGAAAGCCGAGCCTGGGCCGAGGCAAGCTGGCTTTTGGCTTCTTCGAGCCGGATCGGATAGAGGGTGACGGCCTGGGCCATCTGGGCGGCCTGGTCGTCTGCGGCATTGAAGGCCCGTTCGGCCTGCTCCACCCCGGAGCGGGTGCCGACGCTGTCCTGCTCGAAAAGAAGTTGAATTCGTTCAAACTCGGCACGGGCCAGTTCCCGGCTCCGCTCCAGGGTTTTGAGACGGTCTTCGTCGATCTTCTGCTGCTGTTTTAGGCGCTGCACCGCAAGGGTCAACTGCCCCACCACGGCCTCCGCCTCGCTCGATGCCGCCCGGTAGTTGCGATCGTCGACAGCGAACAGAAGAGAACCCGATTCGATGATCTCCCCCACGTCGAGCCGGGGATGGACCTGGGTCACCTTTCCGGAAACCTCCGGGGAGATCACCACATCCCTGATGGCGCGAGCTTCCCCGTAGCCGGTGATCGAGACCGAATGGTCGATGCGCCGCGCCTCGACCACCTCGACTTTGACCGGCCGCTCTCCGACCTCGATCTCTGCCGGCGGCTTTTTCAGGCTTGCCAGGCCGGCCATCCCCGCCAATCCGGCCAGCAGGATCATCAGGCAAATCACGATGCGCCGAGCCACCTTCGGATTCGTCTTCACGATTTTCTCGTTGTTGTCAGCGCTCATGATCCATTCCTTTTTTGCGTGCATCGCTGTATGCACTGTTTCACCCCAGGACCGGCCTCCATCAGCGGCCAGCGGGCCGGGTTTCGGCCTCCACGGCGGTTTTGACCGCCGACAGCACCTCGCACCAGTTTTTGGATATCTGGGGCCCCACCCGCTCCACCAGGCCGATAAAGAGGCCCAGCACCGAAGATTCCACCTGCTGAATCTCCTCCACCACCGAAGGAGACACCGAAATCACCACTTTGCGACGGTCTTCCGGGCTCGACTCCCGCTCCAGGGCTCCCTTTTCCACCAGCCGGTCGACCATATTCGATGCCGACGGAGACGACACTCCCAGCAGTTGGGCAAGCTCGGTCATGGAAACCGGCTCGTGGCGCCGGACCGTCAAGATGGTGTTGAACTGCTGCAGGGACAGATCCTGAAACGCCTTGGCGCCGCTGGACTGCGACAGACAATCCGTCTGGATCCGGATGATCCGCTCCCAGATCACCTTTCCTGTGGTGGCGATGTACCGGGCCCGTTCGATTTTTTCCTGTTCGTTCACTTGGTTTTCTCCATGGGAAGACGACTACCGATCTCAAAAATGCGTTGCACCGCCGAACGTGGCGGTCAGGAGGTTTTCGAGATGCTTCCGGCCTGAAAATTATGTAGGATGATTAAATATTAGAACGGCTATCTATATGGCGCCAAACTCCCTGTCAAGGCCATATGTCTTTCGCATGCGAACCACCGGGTTTCATTTTCAGCCGGCTTTGGGAAGCCTGAAACATGTCGCCGTCTGCCTTGCCGCCGTTTACAAAAGCCGGAGCGCATGGTAAAAATTTTACTGAATTCATTTTTCCAAGTTTTTCAGGAGAGCCTGCATATGGAAATGGAAAGAGAGCAGATCGAGTTTGACGTATTGATCGTAGGCGGCGGACCGGCCGGCCTGGCCGCCGCAGTTCGTTCGATGCAAATCGCCCGTGAAAAGGGACAGACCATCGAAGTCGCCCTCATCGACAAGGGCGGAGAAGTCGGCGCCCACGCCCTGAGCGGGGCGGTGATTGCTCCCAAGGCTTTTGAAGAGCTTCTCCCCGATTACCGGGAGCGCGGATTTCCCGTCGAAGCCACCGTCCGGGGAGATCTGTTCGGTTTCATGACAAAAACCCGGTTTTACCGCGTTCCCATGGTTCCCCGCCACATGCACAACAAGGGGTTTCCGATTGTCAGCCTCTCGAAGGTGACCCGGTGGATGGCTGGTCTCGCCGAAGAGATGGAGGTCAACGTGTTTCCGGGCTTTACCGGAAAAGAGGTGCTGTATGCCGAGGACGGCAAGCGGATCATCGGGGTGAGAACCGGAGACAAGGGGATCGACCCGGAAGGAAAACCGAAGCCCAACTTCGAGCCGGGCATCGACCTGATGGCAAAGGTGGTGATCTTTGCCGAAGGGGCCCGGGGCAGCCTCGCAAAGGAAATCGACCGGCGGCTGAATCTTTCGGCGGACCGGATGCCCCAGGTATATGAAACCGGAATCAAGGAGGTCATCCAGCTGCCCGAGGATCACTTCTTTACCCGCAGCGCGGCAAACGACATCCACACCCTCGGCTATCCCCTGGATCTGCATACCCCCGGGGGCGGCTTTATCTATGAGATGGGCAAAAACCGGGTGACGGTCGGTTTTCTGGTCGGGCTCTGCTACGAGAACCCGCTGCTGGACCCCTACGATGTCTTTATCCGCTTTAAACGTCATCCCTTCGTTTCGGACCTGATCCGCGGGGGGAAAGTGCTCGAGCAGGGCGCTCGAACCGTGTCCACCGGCGGCTACTACACGATTCCCCGACTGTATGCCGACGGGGCGCTCTTTGCCGGGGCGGCGGCGGGATTTCACAACTCGCCGGCGCTGAAAGGCGTTCATGCGGCCGTCAAATCCGGCATGCTGGCGGCGGAAACCGCCTTCGAGGCGCTGGAAAAAGAAGACGCCACGGCAAAGACGCTTTCCGCCTACGCCGATCGATTCGAAGCAAGCTGGCTCAAGACCGAGCTTTACGAAGGGAGAAACTTCGCCCAGGCCCTGGCGAAAAAGGCCCCGGTCAAGTTCATCCACCTCGGGGCCCAGTACGTCACCGCCGGAAGGGGTGTGGTCGATCCGATGGCGACGAAGGAAGACGCCCGGACCCTCGTGCCGGTTGCAAAAGCCTCCGGCAAGGCGGTCGAGCCGGTGGACCCGTCTGTCTACGACGGGACCCTGGTTGTGGACAAGCTCACCGGCGTCTATCTGTCCAGAACCATCCACCGGGAGGATCAGCCGTCGCACCTGATCGTTCATGACACAGAGCTTTGCGTGAATCGCTGCTGGCCCGAGTACCAAAGCCCCTGCACCCGTTTTTGCCCTGGAAAAGTCTACGAGATGGAAACAGATGACGTCTCCGGCCGCCGTCGGCTCAAGCTGAATCCGTCCAATTGTCTTCACTGCAAGACCTGCGACGTAAAAGATCCGTTCGACAACATCACCTGGACCTGCCCGGAAGGCGGAGAAGGACCGGGCTATACCCTGCTATAATAAGATCGCTCCGCGATAAAATCGCTTCGCGCTTTTATCAACGGCGGCTTCGCCGCCGGGAGACAATATCGGGGTTCGGCAGCATTCTATCTTTTACGCTTTCGGTGGAAAGCAACATCATTCAATCTCGTTGGAGATTTGATCGAGGAAGGGGCGGAAAACATGGAAGACATCGTTGAACAGATCATCGGAAGGGATCCGGAACAGAAAGAATTTCACCAGGCAGTCAAGGAGGTCTTCGAGTCGGTGCGGCCGGTGGTGGAGGCCAACCCGGAGTATCGAAAGGCGAAGATTTTAGAAAGGCTGGCCGAGCCAGAGCGGGTCATCCTGTTTCGGGTGCCCTGGCTGGACGATGAGGGTAATCCCCAGGTCAATCGGGGGTTTCGCATCGAGATGAACAGCGCCATCGGGCCGTACAAGGGCGGCCTGCGCTTCCATCCGTCCGTCAACATGAGCATCCTCAAGTTTCTTGCCTTCGAACAGGTCTTTAAAAACGCCCTGACCACCCTGCCCATGGGCGGCGGAAAGGGCGGCTCGGATTTCGATCCCAAGGGCAAGTCGGACAACGAAGTGATGCGCTTTTGCCAGAGCTTCATGTGCGAGCTCTACCGGCACATCGGGCCGAACACGGACGTGCCGGCCGGCGATATCGGCGTCGGCGCCCGGGAGATCGGCTTTCTCTTCGGCATGTATAAACGGTTGAAAAACGAGTTTACCGGCGTGCTCACCGGCAAGAGCCTCAACTGGGGAGGCAGCCTGATCCGACCCGAAGCCACCGGCTACGGTTCGGTCTATTTTGCCGCCAATATGCTCAAGACCCGGGGCAAAACCCTCGAAGGGCTCACCTGCCTGGTTTCCGGCTCGGGAAACGTGGCCCAGTACACGGTGGAAAAACTCCTCGACATGGGCGCAACGCCGGTCAGCCTTTCCGATTCTTCCGGCTATATCTACGATGAGGCAGGGATCGACACAGAAAAGCTCGAATACGTCAAGCGGTTGAAAAATATCAAGCGGGGGCGGATCGCCGAGTACGCCGAAAAATACCCGCAGGCCGTCTACACGGCAGCGGACCCCGCCCTGGGCGACAATCCCCTGTGGAATCACCCGGCGGACTGCGCCTTTCCCAGCGCCACCCAGAACGAAATCAACGGCACCGATGCGCAGCACCTGATCGACAACGGCGTATTTCTGGTCTGCGAAGGCGCCAACATGCCCACCACCCCCGAGGGTGTGGATCTTTTCCTGGACAAGGGGCTGCTCTACGGGCCGGGAAAGGCCGCCAACGCCGGCGGGGTTTCGGTCTCCGGCCTGGAGATGACCCAGAACAGCATGCGCCTTTCCTGGACCCGCAAGGAGGTCGACGAACGGCTGCAGATCATCATGCGCCGGATCCACGAGGCCTGCGTGGCATCAGCCGACCAGTACGGCCTCTCCGGCAATTACGTGGCCGGCGCCAACATTTCCGGCTTTGTCAAGGTGGTCGAGGCGATGCTCGACCAAGGGTTGGTTTAGGCGAGATGGCCGGTTTGCCCGGTGCCGGTTGAACTCCTGCGGTTGATGATAAGGACGTCGTGGGAGGAGATAAATTCGAAATTCGAAGCACGAAGCACGAAACAAGCACGAATGACCAAAATTCAAAACCATGCCCATGCAAAGTTTCCATAGAAGTAATTTGAAACTGGAATGAAGAGCTTGTTTTGTTTTTGTAATTGGGTCATTCGAATTTCGAATTTGTTTCGGATTTCGATCCTCGGATTTCGTGCTTTGCAGCCAGCTGTGCCAGTTCCTCGTCGTAGTCTTCGACAACGTTGTCCCAGGAAAACCGGGCCATGGCCTCAGAAAGAGAATCTCTCAGGGCCTCCCGGCCGGCAAAACCGGTCAGCATTCGCGCCAGCTTTACTTCCAGATCGGTTTGTCCTTCGTAGAGGCAGTGCGCGTGGGCTGCCTCGGGCAGAATCTCCGGATAGGCGAGGCGGTTCGGCACCAGCGGCAGGCAGCCGCAGCGAACCGCTTCGACGATGGAAATGCCGAAGTTTTCCTGAATCGCGGTGCTGACCGCCACGTCCCCTTGCTTCAGCCATGCGACGTAGCGGGCGCGGTCCGGCTCGTATCCATAGCAGACGAGACGATCCTTGAACCGCTCGCGGGCGGCAAGAAACGCCTTGGGCACTGCTTGGAAGTTTTCCCCCAGCAGCGCAAGACGGAAATCGATCCCCCTGTCGGCCACCGCCGCCAGGGCCGTGAAAAATTCATCCGGATTTTTGTCAAATTCCCAGCGGTGGTTCCACACGATCA
>CBFCZJ010000052.1:0-15155 GCA_965602445.1 uncultured Desulfobacterales bacterium
CTTGATGTGCGCCAGGATGAACGAAGAAATCTCCGCCGGGCTGTAGCGCTTGTCCCGAAGGGAGATGCGCACGTCGCCGTTTTCGGCCTTTTCGACGGTATACGGCAGGATTTTTTTGTCCCGCTGAACCTCCGGCGAGTCGAACTTGCGGCCGATCAGCCGTTTGACCCCGAATACCGTGTTGGTCGGGTTGGTGATGGCCTGGCGCTTGGCGATCTGAC
This sequence comes from uncultured Desulfobacterales bacterium, assembly GCA_965602445.1. Lineage (GTDB taxonomy): Bacteria > Desulfobacterota > Desulfobacteria > Desulfobacterales > CAFBRK01 > JAIPEL01. Next base: position 222 of record CBFCZJ010000052.1, read on the forward strand.
CCACCAGGCGCTCCCCATTTTCATTGATTGCCACCATCGAAGGGGTGGTTCGACCGCCTTCTGCGTTGGGGATGATCTTGGTTTCTTTTCCCTCTAAAACCGCTACACAGGAATTGGTGGTTCCCAGGTCGATTCCGATTGTCTTGCCCATGCTTCAATCCTCCTTTGGGTCGGCGCCGGTGTTTCGGTGCCGGTGCCGAACCGATCAAATTCGTATTTTTTTCTGCTCGGAGGAAAAGTAAGCACATGACGATATCCGTCAAGAAAAAAATATGAGTTTTTATTAATTTTTTATATTAGTAATGAAATAAAAAGGGGGACCTGCGGTCGGCGAGGTCGGGTGTCGATTCGGCATCGCTTTTCGACAACCAGCTAAAAGCGGTTTCCGTAATAGGACTCGTCCAAACGTCCCTCCACCAGCGGAAGTGCGCCCGAGTCAGGGATCGTGAAGCCGAAGATCAACTCCAAAAATGCGACCGTGATGCGAAAGGTTGCCCCCCAGAGAAGCTCTGCTCTCCGCCGACCCCGGTGGCGGTATGCGGGAAATTCGTCGAAGGGCCGGCCACGCTTTTCGGCCACGGCCGGGGCATAGACGACCCGATACCGCCGGTACCGGCAAGGGTCCATCAGGTCCTCGATGCGGATGCGAACGACCCGTTCCACCTCCCAGTTCGGCCGATACCGTGGAAATCCGTCGACCCAGGCCGCCATGGGGTGGATGATCCGCTGAAACATCGCCAACTTCTGGGCCGGCAGCGGTCCCAGAAAACGGACGGAAAAGGGATTGAGCCTCATTTCCTCGAAGCTTTCCCTTAGCCCGGCGGCCAGCATGCGGGTGAGTTTGGGCAGATGCTGCCCGCCGCGGTGCCGCCACGAGATGAAATGGGGCCAGCGGCGGAGGGGAGAGCCGGGAAGCCGGAGAAGGGCGGCCAGCAATGAATCGATCCTCGGTTCGGGGCTGCCGCCGGGAAAGCAGAGGTCGCCGGCCTGGCGCACCCGGTCGGACCGCTTGTTGAACACGATGCAGGGGCGGTGCTGCCGGTCGAGCCCCACCGGCAGCAGAACCGCTGAAGCCGAAAGGGAAAGGTTGTTGGGCCGAAGCAGGGTGACATCGGGAGAAAGTGCGGACAACACTTCGGAAATTCGTTCTTTTAGGGAATCGGCCGGGAGCATGGCAGGGCGAATGGGCATCGTTTTCTCTTTATGGGTCTTAGTTTGATCCGCTCGGCGGGTGTATGAGTTTAGAGGTTCAGGGATTCACGGGTTTGGGGTTCAAGGTTCTGAGGTTCCAGGTTCAAAGTTCAGGGTTTAGAGGCAATTGGCTCAGCCTTTCAGCCTGAACCGGTCAACCTTTTGGAATATAATCTTCCGCGGGCCATAACTCAACCTCCCGATCGGCTGCTTCCGGTTTTCAGGACCGGCCGGGTCTGATACAGTTCCGAAAATCGGAAGGCCGTCTGAAAAGATTTGTGTCCATCGAACCGAACATGGGACAGCGCGTAGATGATTCCCTTCGATCTGATGCAGGTTCCGCTTCGAGGCGTACGGCTCATCGAGGCGGGCGCAGGCACTGGAAAGACATACAACATTGAGGGGCTCTTTTTACGCCTGATTTTGGAATCCAGGCTCCCCGTCGAACAGATCGTCGTGCTCACGTTCACCGTGGCCGCCACCGCAGAGCTTCGCGATCGAATCCGGAGGCGCCTGGTTCGGCTTCGAACCGTTTTGACAGAAGGGGGGGATCGTGGAGAAGATCCCTTAATTACAAGACTCTTTCAGACCTTGACCGATCAAAAACAGGCGCTGCGCGCGGTCGACGCCGCCGTTTCCGACTTTGACCGGGCCGCCATTCACACCATTCACGGGTTTTGCCATCGCCTGCTGACCGAGCATGCCGTCGAAACCGGTACGCTATTCGACTCTGAAATTACCGTCGATCCGACGCCGTTGATCGATGAGGCGGCTGCCGATTTCTGGCGTCGACACCTCCACGATGCCCCTGCTGAACTGGCGGCATTTCTCTTCGAGCAGAAAACAAAGGGCCCCGAGGCCTTTTCCGCCCTTTACCGGCGGCTTCGGAAACCCGCCGAAATGCGGATCAGCGGCCGCCTGGAGGCAAAACCGGAGCTGACCCGTCTGGAGGCGTTTCGCGCCCAGACCGAAACGCTCAAATCCGAATGGCAGCGGCAAAGAGAGCGGGTTCGAAACGCCCTCATGGATCCGGTGCTCAAAGGGAATCTTTACGGAAGTGTCGCCGAAAACCCGCCGGGATCGGGCCTCAGCCGCCGCAAAGAGAGGGTCGATGCCCTGATCCGATCGATGGACCGACACCTGTCGCCTGACAGCCTCGGCTTTCCGCTGTTCGCCGATTTTCACCGATTCGTCGGCGATGCCATCCGAACCGGAACGAAGAAGGGAATGTCGCCTCCGCAGCTCTCCTTTTTCGAGGCGTGCGGCAGGATCCTGGAAACCGCCGAGGAACTGCGCCTCGAGATGGAGCGCTTCAGGCTCTGGCTCAAGACCGAATTCGTCGCCACGGCGCCGGAACGTCTCAACGGCCACAAGCGCCGAAAAAACGTCCTCCTTTACGACGATCTTCTGATCCGGGTCCGGGATGCACTTCGGGAAAACCCGGGCTTCGCCGAAGCGGTCGCCCGGCGGTACAAAGCGGCCCTGGTGGACGAATTCCAGGATACCGACGCGGTGCAATACGAGATCTGCCGGAGACTTTTCGGGGGCGATCGCGGGCCGCTGTTTATGATCGGCGATCCCAAGCAGGCCATCTACGGGTTTCGCGGGGCGGACGTGTTTAGCTATCTGGCGGCGGCGAGATACGCCGAGCAGCGCTATAGCCTGGCTTGGAACTGGCGCTCGGATCCGGGGCTGGTGCGAGCGGTCAACGAGTTGTTTTCCATGACATCCCGGCCGTTTCTGCTGGAAGGGATTCCCTTTGCGCCGGCAAGACCGGCCCGGACCGATCTTTCTGCTGCCGGCCCAGGACTGTCGCTGTGCCTGCTGTTGTCGGAATGCGGCCGGCCGGCTGCCAAATCCGATGCGGTTCCCAGGCTGGCCAGATGGGCTGCAGACGAAATCGGGGGGCTGATCAACGGCGGCCGGCCGGCCGGCCAGATTGCCGTGCTGGTCCGGACCAACCGGCAGGCCCAGATCGTAAAATCGATCCTGTCCCAGCGCCGGATACCGGCGGTCCTGTACAGCACCGGAAGCGTATTCGGCTCATCGGAGGCCGAGGAGCTGCAGCGGCTGCTTTCCGGGGTCTGCCGCCCCCTCGACCTTCGCCGGGTGCGGGCCGCCCTTTGCACCCGTCTGCTCGGAGAATCGGCCCAATCGCTTCAGGCCGGAGAATCGGACCCGTCCTGGTGGCCGCAAAAGACGGCGCAGTTCGTTGATGCCCGCCGGATTTGGAGCGAACGCGGTTTTATCCGGATGATCCACCGGCTCATAGACCAGGAAGAAATCCGCCGTCGTCTGCTGACCCATCCTAGCGGCGAGCGGATGCTGACCAACCTGCTGCATCTTGTCGAGCTGTGCCACCGGGCCGAAACGGAGCGAAGCCTGTCGCCCGCCGGGCTGATTCAATGGATTTCCGGGAAAAGAAAGGCCACGACTCCCGATGCAGACGAAGAACAGCTTCGGCTGGAAAGCGACGCTGCTGCGGTTCAGGTGGTCACGGTTCATCGCAGCAAGGGGCTCGAGTTTCCGATTGTTTTCATCCCTTTTGGATGGTCGGCAAGTGCCTCCCGGGAAGCGGAAGAACTGGTGTTTCACGATCCGGAGGCCGGTGATCGGCTCACCCTGGATCTGGGCGGTGGACAGCGGGACCGCAGCGCCAGGCTGGCCCGCACCGAAAGCCTTGCCGAAGACCTTCGGCTGCTCTACGTGGCCGTGACCCGTGCCATGGAGCGGTGCTACCTGGCCTGGGGAAGAATCAACCAGGCCGAACGATCCTCCCTGGCCTACTTGTTTTACGGCTCGGCGTTGAAAGGGGATTCGGATCCGGTCGAAGCGCTGGCCCGTCATGTCAAGGGGCTTTCCGATGCCGAATTACATGCCCCGCTAACGCATCTGGAATCTGCCGCCGGGGGGGCCGTGGCGCTATGCCGCATCGAAAAAGACGCGCAGCCGACAGCGGTCGGGCAGGAGAGCCAAAAGCCCGCGCTCTCGGTGCGGCGGTTTTCCGGTACGATCGACCGAAGCTGGCGGGTGGCCAGCTATTCTCACCTGGCGGCGTCGCCCGGCGTCCGGTTCGGTCCGGAGGAGATCGAGCAGCCTGACCGCGACCGCGTAAGGGCAGGCCCAGAAAGCGTTGCGAACGGATCTGAAGAGGGCGACCGCAGCGACATCCTGGCCTTTCCAGGCGGGGTTCGTGCAGGCCACTTTTTTCATGAGCTGCTGGAACAGGCGCCGTTTTCGCCGGATGGCAAAGAAGAGCGGCGCCGGTTGGCGGTGCGAAAACTTCAGCAGTACGGTTTTGAAGAACATTGGCAGAAGGCGGTTTGCGAAGGGATCGAGCGGGTTTTGGCGGCCCCCCTGGCAGACGATCCGGCCGATCTGCGCCTGGAGGCGATTCCCCGGGCACGCCGCCTCCATGAGCTGGCCTTTTTTTTCCCCCTTGAGCAGGTTTCCCCGGAGGACCTGGAAACCCTTTTACCGTCTTTTTCTGCCGCGGGGCAGGAAAGGACCCCGGGCCGCCGGCTTCATTTTTCACCGGTCCGGGGCGTGTTGAAGGGATACATCGACCTGGTCTTTTGCCACCGGGGCCGGTATTACCTGGTCGATTGGAAATCCAACTACCTCGGATCCGATCGGAAGAGCTACGGTCCCGAAGCCCTTTCCAGGGTCATGAAAGAGGCCCGCTACGATCTTCAATACACCCTCTATTGTCTCGCCCTGGACCTTTACCTCCGGAAAAAGGATGCAGGGTACCGGTACGAAACCGGATTCGGCGGCGCATTTTACCTGTTTCTCCGCGGCATGCACCCTGAGGCGGAAAACCGTCCCGGGGTCTTTTTCGACCGTCCGAAGCCCTCGCTTCTGGACCGGCTCAGGGATCGGCTCGTCGCCCGACGCCCCGATATCTAATGTATAACTTTATATAAATGAGCACAAGAATCCATAATATAAAGAAATTATTTCGTCCTATCGATGTGCATTTTGGCGAGTTCATCCGCAGGCGCCATGTACGCACCGAACCGTCCGTGGTGCTTGCCGCCGGACTGGTGAGCGCGGCCACCGGAAGCGGACATGTATGTCTCGACCTGGCAGCGCCGCTTTCCTTCTTCGAGAATGCCGCCCTGCCGGCCTTTGCCCCGCTTGATTTGCCGGAGCCGGAACGATGGCGAAAGACCCTGGCCTCACATCCCGCCGTCGGCGGACCCGGCGACATCCAGCCGCTGATCCTCGACGGCACTCGCCTTTATCTGTACCGCTACTGGCGGTACGAACAGCAGCTGGCGGCGGCCTTTTGCCAAAGAGCCGAAAGTTTTCCGGGCGGTGTTGACAAGGCGGTCTTCGGCAGAGCGCTTCAGCGGATGTTTTCTGAATCGATCGAAGGCGGACTCAAGGAGCAGGCGCTGGCCGCCGCCACGGCGGTACTCAAACCCCTGTGCGTGATATCCGGGGGGCCGGGTACCGGCAAAACCACGGCAGCCGCGCGGATCGCTGCTCTTTTGCTCACGCTGTTCGGCGAAGACCGGTTCTGTATCCGGATGGCAGCGCCAACGGGAAAAGCCGCTGCCCGGCTGCGCGAGTCGATGGAGGCGGCCGCCGCGGTCCTCGATTGCACGGATTCGGTCAAAAGGGCGCTTCCGACAGACGCCGTCACCCTCCATCGTCTTCTGGGGTCGATCCCCGGAACCGCCGATTTCCGACACCATCGCGACCATCTCCTGTCCGCCGATGCAGTCATCGTCGACGAGGCATCGATGGTCGATCTGGCGCTGATGGCCAAGTTGGTCGAGGCGCTTCCGGAACGCTGCCGCCTGATCCTCATGGGGGACCGCCATCAGCTTGCCTCGGTCGAGGCCGGCTCCGTGATGGGGGACCTGTGCGGCCGGCGCCGGGTTCCGGGGATTTCCCGGTCCTGGGCGCACCTGTTGGCCGAAGCGACGGGGCTTTGCCCGACGGCCGAGATTCCCCGGCGAAGAGACGCGGCCGGTCTTTCGGACGCGCTCGTTCTGCTGCACCGAAACTTTCGATTTTCAGCCGAGAGCGGAATCGGGCGGTTCAGCCGCCGGGTCAACCGCGGAGAAGGCCCCGGCGCCCTTCAGGCGGCATCCCGCTGGCCTTCCGAAGATTCGGTTTGCTGGATCGACGCCGCCGACCGCTCGATCCTGCATCGGCATCTGGAGGATATCGTGGTTCGGGGCTTCGAGGGCCTGGTACGGGCCGAATCGCCGAAGAAAGCGCTTGAACAGGCAAGACGGTTCAAGATATTGTGCGCCGTAAACCGCGGCCCCCTGGGGGTGGACGCCTTCAATGACCTGGCGGTCCGGTCCCTGCAGCGACGGGGGCTGGTTGCGAAAAGCCGCGGGCCGTGGTACCCGGGAAGACCGGTGCTGATCCTGGAAAACGACTATGTCCTGGGGCTTTTCAACGGAGATCTGGGCATCGTCATGCCGGATCCGGATACCGGGGGGCTGCAGGTGTATTTTTCGACCGAAACGGGCGGGCTGCGGATGGTTTCCCCGGTCCGGATTCCGGCGCACCAGACGGCGTTTGCCATGACGGTGCACAAGAGCCAGGGATCGGAATTCGACGAGGTGCTCCTCGTTCTTCCGGAAAAAGATGCCCCGGTGCTGACCCGTGAGTTGATCTACACCGGCGCCACCCGGGCCCGACAGAAGGTGATCCTTTGCGGCACCGAGCCGGTGATTGAACTGGCCGCGTCGCGCCGGATCAAACGAAACTCCGGCCTCCTGGACGCGCTCTGGGGAGATGAACTCGACGATCAGGAAGGAAAACGATGATGAAGCAGTCGATCATCCGGGGAACCGGCCGATACGTGCCGCCACGGGAAGTGAGCAACGAGGATCTTTCCCGATGGATGGAAACCTCCGACGAGTGGATCCGGCAGCGGACCGGCATCGAGAAACGCCATTGGATTCCGGAGGAGGGGGGTGTCGGGGCGTCGGATCTGGCGCTGGAAGCCTCGAAAATCGCCCTAAAACGGGCCGGATGGACCGCCGAAGACGTGGACCTGATCATTTTTGCCACCCTGAGTCCGGACATCTTTTTCCCGGGCTCCGGCTGCCTTCTCCAGACCAAGCTCGGCCTGGCCTCCACGCCGGCCCTGGATATCCGGCAGCAGTGCACCGGTTTTCTCTACGGTCTTGTCACGGCCGATGCCTACATCCGAAGCGGCTATGCCCGAAGGGTTCTGCTGGCCGGCGCCGAGGTCCACAGCACCGGGCTGGATATCTCCACCCGGGGCCGGGACGTGGCGGCCATTTTCGGCGACGGGGCCGGGGTTGTCTGCATCGAGGGCGCAGATGCCGGCGACGGGGCCGGCATACTGGCGGCGGCGCTTCATGCCGACGGCGCCGGGGCCGCAAGCCTGATGATCGAAGGGCCGGCCTCTCGGCAATGGCCGAGAATCGACGAGAAAATGCTTGCCGAAGGACGCCAGTATCCGGTCATGGACGGTCAGAAAATCTTCAAAACCGCGGTCAGGCGCCTGCCGGAGGTGGCCGGCGAGGCCCTCAGGCAGGCCGATTTGCCGGTCGAGGCCGTTGACCTGTTCATTCCCCACCAGGCCAACCTGAGAATCAACCAGGCATTTGCCCGGGCCATGAAGCTTCCTGAAGACAAGGTGTTTCACAACATCCAAAAATACGGCAACACGACCGCAGCCAGCATTCCCATTGCCCTGGACGAGGCCCTGGAGCTGGGGATCCTCGGGCCGGGCCGCACAGCGATGTTTTTGGGTCTCGGCGCCGGGCTGACCTGGGGAGCGGTGATCTACCGGTTCCCTTGATCACACCGCTGCCGCGATTTAAGGTTTTCGGTTTGTTGGCCCTTGGACCTTGTTTCGGTCATTTGAAAATTCGGATTTTGAATTTGTTTCGGATTTCGATATTCGAATTTCGGGATTCATGATGCCGTGAAATGGATAATTCTCCGGTGACCCGGGTGCTGCCGGAGAGAGCGACCAAAATTGAGGCCGGGAGCACGGCAATAGGGGAAAGAAGATGGCGTCAGGCATTGTCGAAAAACTGATCGAAAAGGGGGTCGAGATTCCCAACCCGGGAGCGGTGACCGTCGGAGAGGAGGTCGATGTCGATCGGATTTCGGGAAACGGGGTCGTCCTGTTTCCGGGCTGCCGGTTGGCCGGGGCGTCGACCCTGATACTCGATCACGTCCGGATCGGCACCGAAGGACCGGCTGCCTTAACCGACTGCCGGGTCGGCAAGGGTACGGCGCTTTCGGCCGGATCCTTTGAAAAGACTGTTTTTCTTGGGAAAAACAAAGTCGGGCCCGGGGCCTACTTCCGGGAGGGGACGATCCTGGAAGAGGGGGCCGGCGCGGCCCACTGCGTCGGGCTGAAGCAGACGGTGCTGTTTCCCTTTGTCACCCTGGGCAGCCTGATCAATTTTTGCGACTGTCTGATGGCCGGCGGCACCGGCCCGAAACACCACAGTGAAGTCGGCAGCAGCTTCATCCATTTCAACTTCACGCCGAACCAGGACAAGGCCACCCCCTCGCTGATCGGTGATGTGCCCGGCGGCGTCATGCTCGACCGCGACCCGATTTTTCTGGGGGGCCAAGGGGGCCTGGTCGGCCCCTGCCGGTTGGCCTTCGGCACGGTCACGGCCTCCGGGGCCATCGTTAGAAAAGACGTGCATGAGGAGGGCCGTCTGGTGTTCGAAGCCCCGCGTCGGAGCTTCAGCGTTCCGAACGTGCCGGGGCTCTATCGCAGCATCCGCAGGATCCTGGAAAACAATCTGATCTATATCGGCAATTTGAAAGCCCTGCAGGCTTGGTACAGTCGGGTCCGGCCCCTTTTCGCAGCCGGCCCGATGGCCCGTTTGCTGATCGAGGGGCTGCAGGCGGTCTTGGCCCTCAACCTGGAAGAACGGATCAGGAGACTGGGCCAGCTTGTCGATAAGATTTCAGCATCCTTGGCTGTGTATCAGGAGCTGATGGGAAAGGACGCCTCGGCCCGGGTCGTGGCGGAAAAAAAAGAGCTGATCGACCGCTGGCCTGAGGTGGCGGCGGTGCTGGACCGTCCGTCCTCAGACATCGAGGATCCGGAGCTTCGAGACCGGTTTTTAGGCGCCGTGGCGTCGAACGAGGAAACACAAGACCGATACGTGGCATCCGTCCAGGGGTTTTCCCCGGCTGTTCGGGAAGACGGCGTTCGGTGGCTGCAGGCCATCGTGGATCGGACCGTGTCAGAGGCCTTCGACCGGTTGGAGACCCTGAAAGCAGTAAAGCAAAACGAGACTTGATATGAACAGGCTTTTTGGAACCGACGGCATCCGGGGAAGGGCGAACCGATATCCGATGATCCCGGAGACGGCGGTGGCTTTCGGCCGGGCCGTGTCCGATCTGTTGGCGGCAGATGCCCGGCCAAAGGTGGTCATCGGCGCCGACACCCGCCAATCATCGGATATGCTCGCTGCCGCCGCCGCTGCGGGGGTCTGTTCAGCGGGCGCAGACGCCCTCATGGCCGGGGTGATACCGACGCCTGCGGTTGCCCGTCTCACCGTCGAATGCGGGGCCGCCGCGGGCATCGTCGTATCCGCCTCCCACAATCCCTTCGAGGACAACGGGTTAAAGGTCTTTTCCGGAGACGGCTTCAAGCCCGGCCGGGCCATGGAGCAGGGAATCGAAGAACGGATCCGCACGATACTGGAAGAGGATCGGATCGGGGCTGATTTCGGGGAAACCGTCGGCCGGATTGCCGCCGTGGAAGATGCCGAGCATCGGTATCTTAAATTCCTTCGGGCCAGGGGGGAGCCGCTTTCCGGTCTGTCCCTCGTATTGGACTGCGCCAACGGCGCGGCCCACCGGGTCGCACCGGAACTGTTTTCCTCGCTGGGCGCGAATGTGTCGGCCATCGGCGTCTGCCCTGACGGCCGGAACATCAACGCCGGCTGCGGCTCGGAGCACCCGGACACCCTGGCAAAGGAGGTTCGGCACACCGGCGCCGATCTGGGACTGGCCCTCGACGGCGACGGCGACCGGCTCGTGGCCGTGGACGAAACCGGCGCGGTGATCACCGGAGATCAGATCATCGCCATCTGTGCAGCGGACATGAAAGCACGCCAAACCCTGTCCAACAACCGGGTGGTCACCACGGTCATGTCCAATGTGGGGCTGGGGCGGGCCTTGGAAAAACTGGGAATCGAACACCGGCTCTCGGATGTCGGAGACCGGAAGGTCGTCGAGGAGATGCGACGCTGGGGTGCGGTGCTGGGAGGAGAGGATTCCGGGCATGTCGTGTTTCTCGATTCGCACACCACCGGTGACGGGCTGTTCGCCGCACTTCGGCTGCTGGGGGCCCTGCAACGGAAGAACCAGCCCCTTTCCCGGGCCAAATCGATCATGACCGTTTATCCCCAGGTGTTGATCAACGTAAAGGTGGCGGCAAAACCGACGAAGATCGCGGAGATCGCCGGTGTTTCAGAAGCGATCCGGGAAGTGGAAAACAGCCTGAAAAGCGAAGGGCGCGTGCTGGTCCGCTACTCCGGCACCCAGCCGGTGTGCCGGGTCATGGTGGAAGGACCCTCGGAAAACGACACCCGAAAAGCGTGCGAGAAAATCGCCCGGGCCGTCGCGGATGCCATCGGAAAATAGCTGCGGAGCTGCTGGGCCGAAACACCGTTTCGCTATCTTAAAATGCTTTTATTCCAGCAGCTTAACAGCTTGGTGGCATAGCAGCTCTATTTTTAGAAGGAGATAGACAAAACGCCCGGGCCGCTGGCTGCCACGGGCGTTTTATGTGGAATATCGGTTAGTTATCTGTTATTCCCGGCTGGCGCCCAGGATGTGAAGGAGCATGAGAAACAGGTTGATGAAGTCGAGATAGAGCGACAGGGCCCCGATGATGGCGCCTTTTCGAACCACGCCGGCATCGAGTCCGTCCGGCTGGGTCAGCGCCATGTTCTTGAGCTTCTGCGTGTCCCAGGCGGTGAGCCCGACAAAAACGAGCACGCCGACATAGCTCACGATCATGGCAACGGCCGAACTCTGCATGAACATGTTTACGACCGAGGCGATGATGATGCCAATCAGCCCCATGAACATGAAGCTGCCCATGGAGGTGAGATCCCGCTTGGTGGTCCACCCGAAAATGCTCGACGCCACGAAGGTGGCCGCACAGACAAAGAAGGTGGACGCGATGGAAGAGGCAGTATATACGATAAAGATAAAGGAAATCGTCACTCCGTTGAGCCCCGCGTACAACACAAACAGCCCGGTTGCCGTGGAGGGCGAAATTTTGCTCATCCGGGCGCTCAGATAAAACACCAAGCCCAATTCGGCGATGATCAGCCCGAAAAACAGCATCTGGTTGCCGAATACGATGCGAAGCAGCGACTCGTTGTTGGCAACGGCAAAGGCGACGAACCCGGTCAGCCCCAGCCCGACCGCCATCCAATTGTATACACTTCGAACGAAATTGTTGACGACGACCTGGGTCCGCGTTTGATTCACCGGTACGGATTGCATTTCCAACCTCCTGTAAATTATTGCGATATGAGTGAGACTGGACTAATATAATACATGGCTGTCCCTTTGCAATATCAAAAGGATACGCGCCCATAACTTAATGCAACGTATAACCCTATATGCATGAACTAATTGTTTTTATAAGTTTTTTAGATTGACAACCAAGTTTAGTTTTTGGCGAGGACATGAATCGAAGCCTTGGCCGGAGGACAAAATTCGATCCAGGGAGAACCCATGAGTCCGGAACAGATCTATGAGCAGCTCATCGAAGTAGCCGAAAAGCTCGGCATATCGGTTTCCGAAAAAAACCTCCGGCAGGTCGGGATCCGGGTGCAAAGCGGCCTGTGCAAAATTCGGGGCGAATCGGTTTTCATTATGGACAAGCATGCTTCGATCGCAGAAAAGGTTCGGCTGGTGGCCGGATGCCTTGCTCAGCATCCCATCGAGGAGGTCTATTTGGTTCCGGCCCTGAGGGAGGTCATCGAAAGCCACCGGCCGGCAGCGGTCTCGGAGACGCCGGATCATGCTGAAACAGGGGAGACATCCGAACAAATGCCGCACTAAGACCGCCCGACGTCATCGCCCCGGCTATAAGTTTACATAATATACCTTATCAGACTCTATGGGGAGGCGCGGGCCGTCAAAAGGAAAAGCGTTGAATGCCTGCGCTTTCCTGTGGTAGCGTCCGTGCGTTTTCAAAGGCTTCGATCGAAGTTTCACATTAGGTAGAGGGATGAACGGATCCAGCCGCGTCTACACGGTGTCGGAAATCACCGGCGAGATCAAATCGATTCTTGAATCCCGATTCGATCTGTTCTGGATCACCGGTGAAGTGTCGAATTTCAGCGCGCCGGTTTCCGGCCATTATTATTTTACGCTGAAAGACGATGCCGCCCAAATTCGCTCGGTCATGTTCCGTGGCCAGAACCGGCAGCTCAAATTCCGGCCCGAAGACGGCATGGAGGTCACCGGCTTGGGTCGGATCGGCGTCTACGAACCCCGGGGCGCCTATCAGGTGATTTTCGAATATTTGGAACCTCGGGGACTGGGCGCCCTGCAAAAGGCCTTTGAGCAGCTCAAAGAGACGCTGGCTGCAGAAGGGCTTTTCGACCCTGAAAAAAAAGCCAGGCTTCCCCTCTTGCCGAAGCGAATCGCCCTGGTCACTTCGCCCACCGGCGCCGCCGTCCACGATTTTCTGACGATCGCCCTTCGCCGGTTTCCCGGAACCGCCATCGACGTGGTGCCGGTTCAGGTCCAGGGAGACCCTGCCGCCGGGGAAATCGAGGCGGCCCTGGACCGCCTCGATCGCTGGAACCTGGACGATGTCATCGTTTTGGCCCGCGGGGGTGGATCCCTGGAAGACCTGCAGGCGTTCAATTCCGAAGCGGTCGCCCGGGCCATTTTTCGAAATCGCATGCCGGTTGTTTCCGCCGTAGGGCATGAAACCGATTTTACCATCGCGGATTTTGCCGCAGACCTGAGGGCGCCGACGCCGTCGGCCGCTGCAGAACTGGTGGTTCCGGACCGGAGCAAGCTGTTGCAAGCATCCGTCGACTACCGGCGCCGCGCAGCTCTTGCTGTTTCGCATCAAATCAAAAAGTGGAAAGATTCACTGCGGTATTTCGAAAAGCGGCTCGTTCACCCCAGGCGCAGAATCGACGAGCTGAGGCTCAAGATCGACGATCTTTCCGGCCGCATCCTTCGCGCCATCAGGCAGGATCTTTCGATGCAAAAGGAAAGACTTGCATGGCTGGATGGCCGCATTGCCCACGCCGACCCGGCAAAAAGGGTTTCAGAATATAAACGAAAGCTTTATGAAATTAACAATAAGATTTTGTATTTAAACAAAAATATTGTTTCCATAAAAAAGTCGCAGCTTCGAGAGCAAACGGCCCGCCTTGCTGCCCTCAATCCCATGGCGGTTCTGAGACGGGGCTACAGTATCACCCGGACCGCTCCCGGAGGCCGAGTCGTGCTGGACCCGGGGTCTGTCTCCGACGGACAGCGGCTCCTTATCACCATGGCACTGGGGGAGCTCAACGCCGTTGCAGAAAAACGGAATCGATGAACATCGATCGGGAGGAACCAGCGATCATGACCAGCAGCAAACCGACCTTTGAAAAGGCGATGAAGCAGCTCGAGCTGATCGTCGAAGAGCTCGAGTCCGGAACACTGCCCCTTGAAAAGTCATTGAAAAAGTTCGAAGAAGGCATGGCGCTCTCGCGCTACTGCAACGAAAAGCTGGAGGAAACCGAGAGGCGGATTTCCCTGCTGACCGCAGACGAGGAGGGAAATCCGGTCGAGTCCCCCTTTGGATCGGAAACAGGGTCCGATGAATCCATTTGATTTGAATGACTATCTCGCCCAGCGAAGAGTCCGGATCGAAGATTCTCTAAAGGCCCTGCTCATAGACCGAACGGTTCCCAACAGCCGCATTGGCGAGGCCGTCCACTATTCGCTGCTGGCCGGGGGGAAACGGCTGAGGCCGATTTTGTGTTTGGCTGCCTGCGAGGCTGCCGGCGGCGATGCAAACAACGCGCTTCCGACAGCCTGCGCCCTGGAGCTGATCCATACCTATTCATTGATTCACGACGATTTGCCGGCCATGGACGACGATGCGCTTCGAAGAGGGGTGCCGACCTGTCACACGAAATTCGATGAGGCCACGGCCATTTTGGCCGGCGACGGAATGCTGACCCTTGCCTTCGAGATTCTGTCCGACACGGGGGTCGGATCACAGGACCGTTTCGGTCCGGCCGAGAAGATTGCAGTGATTCACCGGGTGGCTTCGGCGGCCGGCATCTGCGGGATGGTGGAAGGACAGGGGCGGGATATCGCCGCAGAAGGCACTGCGCTTTCCCTGGAGGATCTGACCGAGCTTCATCGGCTGAAAACCGGCGCCCTCATCGAGGCCGCCGTCTGGTGCGGCGGGTTTCTGGCCGGCGCCCAAGACCGTCTCCTGGACGAGCTGGGCCGATACGGTCGAAGCGTCGGTCTGGCCTTCCAGGTGACCGACGATATTTTAAATGTGGCGGGGGATCCTGAAAAACTGGGAAAATCGGTCGGAACGGATGCGAAACGAAAAAAAAGCACCTACCCTTCCCTGCTCGGTCTGTCGTCGTCTAAAACATGGGCGCGCGAGCTGGTAAAAGAGGCAATCGACGCCGTCTCCGGCTTGGATCACCGGGCCGAAGCGCTGCGCGCCATCGCCCGATACGTGGCCGACCGGCAGCGCTGATCGGC
>CBFCZJ010000053.1:0-15144 GCA_965602445.1 uncultured Desulfobacterales bacterium
CGGCGCCGATGCCGCAAGCCGCCAGGGCGATGCTGAGCGCGGCGGTGCCGCTGGAGCAAAGATGGCAGTAGCCGACGCCCAGGCGTTGGGCGAGCTCCTGCTCGAAAGACCGCGCCTTCCAATGGCCTTTTCTGGCGCCCTCGAAGCCGTATCGAAACAACACGCCGGTTTCGATCACGTCCATGACTTCCTTTTTCTCCTCGTCGCCGAATATCTCAAACCCCGGCATGAATACGCTCCTTTTCTTTGTGCCCCCGAGAAAAGTAAAGATCCGGGCATAGAGGACCCGGTTTTGGGTTAAGCCCAGAGGGCATGTAGACTTAAATTCGAAATTCGAGTATTTCGTGCTTCGAATTTTTCATTCTTCATCCCCTAAA
Organism: uncultured Desulfobacterales bacterium; assembly: GCA_965602445.1. Taxonomy (GTDB): domain Bacteria; phylum Desulfobacterota; class Desulfobacteria; order Desulfobacterales; family CAFBRK01; genus JAIPEL01. The sequence continues at coordinate 378 of CBFCZJ010000053.1, forward strand.
GCAACACCAGGTGTCTCTGACCTGGGCCTGAGGACCAGGGTCTCCGGTCTGCATAAAATCGCGGCAGTAATTTTATCCGGAAACGTTGCGGCGGTTTTCGGGCCGACGGGCGAACGCATCCTGGAAGTACTGCCGGATGGCCTGACGGGCATAGTCTGCGGCCCGGACACCGATGTATTCCTCGTGGGCCACGACCGCGGACAGTGCAAGCTGCGCATCTCCATCTTTTTCCCTGGCAAATCCCACGAACCAGTCGTATCGGGCGTCGTTGTTCCGATTGTTGATCGAGCCGGTCTTTGCACCGATGTTCAGTTTGGACAGGACCCAATCCCGGTCGGCATCGCGGAAAGTCTGGCGCAATGTTCCGTCGTCGACCGTTGCCTGCATCAGATCCGCCAGCTGTCGACAGGCCGCCGGTGAAATCACCTCCTGGATGCTCTCGGCCCGGGTGCGGTAGACGATCCGTCCCGTCGGATCGGTGACCCGATCCACGATGCTCGGCTCGACCAGTTTTCCGCCGTTGAGCACCACCGAACCAATCAATGCCCCGTGCAGCGGAGAGATCCTGGTATCCCGGTTGAATCCGCTGGCCAGTTCCGCCCAGTAGTACGGTTCGTCGGTGATTTGAAAGGTGCTGGCGGGAAGCGAGACATCGAATTCGATCTGCCGGTTGAAGCCGAACGCCTCGGCATATTTGGCCAAAAGTTCCCGGCCGAGCCGATGGGTCCCGATTTTGCCGAAGACCGGGTTGATCGACTGGGCAAACGATTTTCGGAAGGTCGTCCGGTTCGTGTAGCGGTTCTGCACGGTTCCAAGCTGGGATTTGTAAAGGGTGTGCTTCCGGCCGTTGTAAGTCAGCTGGGAATCGGGCAGCAGCCCCAGCTCCTGGATGGCGGCTGCGGCAGTGACGATCTTGAATACGCTGGCCGCGGGAAACCGCTTTTCGATACACGGGTTGCTGCTTTCTCCGGTCTTGTCGTATCCGACCATGGCCAATATCCGGCCGGTGCCGGGTTCCATGGCCACGATGCCGATGTATCGGGAATTGCGCTTGTCGAGTCGATCCATCAGCATCTGCTGCAACGGCAGTTGAATACTGGTCTGTACAAGATGGGGCCGCCGGTCGAGGGTGATCTCGAATCCCGATTTTTTGGGGTTGACCAGATCCGCCGCCGATATCGCCGCCTGGAGGTCTGCCTTTTCCAGCAGACCGGCGCCCGGCTCGGTAAAAGAGTCTGTTTTTTCGGGGACTGCGGTCATGCCGTCGGACAGGAGCCAGAACCCGGCCCCGAAAGCAAGTACCGCCGCGGCAATCATCACCCCCCTGCTCATTCGCACCTTGATCCTGTGCCGGAGCCGATGCTGCTTGAGCCGGTTCTGGTACTGCCTCCACCCGACCTGGCAGGTGCCGGGCTTTCGATCGATTCTGTTTCGCATCCGTGGGGGCGCTTTCGTCTGCTTTCCGGAAAAAGCGTTTCTGTCTGCCTCCGGCCGCTGTGGGCGCATGTCTTTTGCGGACCGCGGCCGGCTGGTTATCGAACGGTTGTCCCGGGCTTTGCTGCCCGGTCGATGGTGACCAAACGGGGGCCGGCGTCTTCGGCAGCGGCCAGTATCATCCCGTTGGAGAGGACGCCCATGAGCTTGGCCGGTGCTAAGTTGGCGACCACGACCACCTGCTTTCCGACCAGGTCTTCAGGTGCGTATGCGTCTGCAATCCCCGCGACCACTGTACGAATCTCGCCCAGGTCGATTTCCAGTTTCAACAGCTTTTTTGCCCGGGGAATCGCCTCTGCCCTTACCACGGTGGCCACCCGCAGATCGACCTTGGCCAAATCGTCCATCCCGATTTGGGGCTTGAATGCTGCGGCATCGTCTCCCGATGCCGCAGCGCTGGACTCGTCGCTTGCACTCTTTTTGGCATCGATCCGGGGAAAGAGGCTGACGCCTTTGGGAAGCTTCGTTTTTGGGGGAAGCTGCTTCCAGGACCGCAGCCGCCGGAGTGTAAAAGACGATGCTTCCGTCTCCAACCCCAGGTGCTTTTGCATGGTGGCCGCGGTGTCGGGCATCACCGGCCAAATCAGCCCCGCGATGATCCGCAGCCCCTCGAGCAGGTTGTAGATGACCACCTCCAGGTGCTTGCGGCTTGTCTCTTTTTTGGCCAGTTCCCAGGGAGCGGTGACATCCACGTATTTATTGAGCCGGTTGATGAACGCCCAGACCGCGATCAACGCCTTGTGAAATTCAAATCCCTCCATGGCCGCTTCATAGCGATCGACTGTTTCTGCCGCGGCCTCGGCGATGCCCAGGTCAAACTCCCCGCCAAGGTCCTGATCCGCCTCCGGCACCCGCCCGTCAAAGTACTTGCGGGCCATGGCAACGACCCGGGAAAACAGGTTTCCCAGATCATTGGCCAGATCCGCGTTGATTCGGGCCACCAGGGCGGATTCGCTGAAGCTGGAATCAAGACCGAACACCATGTCTCTCAGGAGAAAGAAGCGAAACGCATCCAAACCGTATACTTTTGCCAGATCCAGGGGCTCGACCACGTTGCCGAGGCTTTTGGACATTTTGCTTTGCTGAACGTTCCAGTATCCGTGGACGTTCAGATGCCGGTACAGGGGAATTTTCGCCGCCTTGAGCATGATCGGCCAATAAATCCCATGAGGCTTGAGGATATCTTTGGCCACGATGTGCTGCGCCACCGGCCAGAATCGGCGGTATCGCTCGCCGTCCGGATACCCCAGCGCCGATACGTAGTTGATCAGGGCGTCGAACCAGACATAGGTGACATACTGGTCGTCAAAAGGAAGCGTGATCCCCCATTTGAGACGGGATTTGGGCCGGGAAATGCATAAATCCTCCAGGGGTTCTTTGAGAAAGGAGAGCACCTCGTTGCGATATCGCTCCGGCCGGATGAAGTCCGGGTGCTGCCGGATATGCGCCACCAGCCAGTCCTGATACCGGCTCATTTTGAAAAAATAGTTGGCCTCCTTGATCGTTTCAGGCTCGACTTCGTGGTCCGGGCAGCGGCCGTCGACCAATTCGCGCTCGGTGTAGAACCGTTCGCAGCCGAAGCAATATAAGCCTTCATACTCGCTGAAATAGATGTCTCCGGCATCATAGATATCTTGCAGTACCCGTTCGACGATGCTCATGTGTGCGGGGTCGGTGGTTCGAATGAACTGGTCGTAGCCGATGTTCAGCCGCGGCCAGAGATCCTGAAAGAGGCGGCTGATCTCATCGACGTATGCCTTGGGGCTTTTGTCTTCTTTCTGGGCCGCCTGGACGACCTTGTCTCCGTGCTCGTCAGTGCCGGTAAGAAAAAAGGTCTCCTCTTCTTTCATGGCATGGAACCGGCAGGCCACATCGGCGACGATGGTCGTGTATGCATGGCCCAGGTGAGGCCGGGCATTGACGTAATAGATGGGCGTGGTGATGTAAAACCGTTCGGCCATGGTTCCCCCTATTTCTTCCCTGCTGCGACGTTTGTCAGCTCGGTCTCGATGATGCCGCCGTCTTCAAGTCTGACCGAAAGTCGATGGTTGATCACGTTGTGCCGCACCACCTTTCCCCGACCCTCCGGGGTATCCACCACGGAACCGATCTTTGGATACTCCTTTTTCAGCCAGCGATAGGTTTCGTTTTCAAAGGTCAGGCAGCACATCAGTCGGCCGCATTGACCGGAGATTTTGGTCGGATTCAGCGAAAGACTCTGCTCTTTGGCCATTTTAATGGAAACCGGCTCGAATTTTTCGATAAACGAAGAGCAGCACAGCTGCCGTCCGCAGCGTCCGAGCCCTCCGCACATCTTGGCCTGGTTTCGGATGCCCACCTGCCGCATTTCAATCCGGATCCGGAACTCCTTGACAAGCATCTTGACCAACTGTCGAAAATCGACCCGGCCTTCGGCCGTAAAAAAGAAGGTCAGCCGGCTGGCATCAAACGTGCTCTCCACGGCAAAGAGATTCATCTTGAGGCCGAGATCCTTGATGCACTTCAGGCAGAACGTATGGGCGTAGCGTTCGGTTTCAGCGTTTTTCTCCACCTGACGGAAGTCGTCTTCGGAGGCCAGCCGATAGACTTTCTTCAGTTTTTTGTCCCTGGCCTCCTCTTCGACGGCCCTGGGCGCAACGGTGACCACGCCGAAGCCAAGCCCCTTTTCAGTCTCGACGATCACGTGATCCCCCTGGTTGAGCACAAAAGCTCCGGAATCAAAATCGTAAACTTTTCCTGCAGGTTTGAACCGTATCCCAACGATTTTAGGCATCGATCATTTCCAGTGTCATGGCTTCCAGCGCAAGCCTCGAATTGGCGTTGGCCCGGATCCGCTTTTGGGCCCTTTCCACGGCTTCGATCATGCGCATTGCATTTTCAAGACGGTGACGCCGGGAATCCCGTTCGATACGGGCGGCAAGATCCCGGTTCACGATGAGTTGTGGCTGAAACCGGCTCACGGCCAGGTCACGCATGTAAATCTTTAGTATTTCCAAGGACCCTTCCAGCATCTCTTTGTCTACGGCCAGAATTTCGGCAAAGGCAAGTCGCCTTGCCACCGGCCCCCGGATCAGATCCTCAAAAATGTCGATCAACGCGTTGCGCCGCTGCTCGAAATGAGCGTCCCGCATGGCCAGGGCCCGAGAAAGACTCCCTGCGGCCGCCGCGGAAAGCACCTGGGCCCGCTCGGGTGCGACACCGTGTTTTTCGACCAGGATTTCTGCCAGCCGATCCCTGGCGATCGGATGGAACCGGATGTGCTGGCAACGGGAAACGATCGTGGGAAGAAGATCGGAGGTCTGGAAAGCGGTCAGAACGATCAGCGTTTGCTCCGGCGGTTCCTCCAGAATTTTCAGCATCGCATTGCCCGCCTCCGGATTCATGCGGTGCGCCTCGGAAACGATGGCCACCCGGCATCGCGCCTCGTAAGGCTTCAAAGAGACGGCATGAATGAGGTCTCGAATCTGGTCGATGCGGATGAACGATCGGGTAGGCTGAATCTGAAGGACATCCGGATGTATGCCTGCCCGGATCTTCCGGCAGGCGCTGCATTCCCCGCAAGGGCGGGCGCGATCGTGGTTCGGTTCCGAATCGTACCGACGGCAATTGAGGGCCATTGCCAGCATCCGAGCAGCGGAAAATTTCCCGGTCCCTTCCATGCCTGTAAACAGCAGGGCGTGGGGAAGAACTTTCTTCCGCAGCAGCGACTCGAGCCGCCGGACGGCCGGCTGGTCCTTTATTGTGTCAAGCCCAGACACAAACTTACTGATCGACCCGATCCCGAAGTTCTTTGCCCGATTTGAAAAACGGCAGTTTTTTGGGTTTGATCAGCACTTTTTCGCCGGTTTTCGGATTTCTCCCGATATAGCTCTCGTAGTTCTTGACAAAGAAGCTGCACAATCCTCGGATTTCCACCCGGTCTCCCTGGGCCATCGCGTCCGCCATGTTGTCGAAAAATATCTGAACCACCTTTGCCGCTTCGGCCTTGGAAAGGTTCGCCTCTTTTTTTAAGGCGGAAATCAGCTCCAGTTTGTTCATTGATCCTCCTTCCCGATGCTGCTATTCCGGCAAAAACAATACCGCATCAGTGCCTGTATTGTTAAACAAAAGTTTACAGAAAGTCAACGAGTTATGTCAATATATCGGGCACCCTTTCGACATCCTCTTCCGCCACTTCCACAGCCGCGTATCGCCCGAGCGCCTCGATGTGGACCACCACCCGCCCCTGTCCCTTGTAGCGGATAAACGTGCCGGCAACGCCTGAAAAGGGCCCTTCGACAACCATGACCCGTTCTCCCTTGCGCAGCCGGGCGCCGGTCTCGATGGGCAGGTCTGTGGCCACCATGATCTTGAGCGAGTCGACGGTGCCGGGCGGAACCGGAACCGGTCCGGCGTGGGTGCCTACAAGCCGGACAACGCCGGCGGTTTTCACGATTTCCAGATGCTCCCGCGGATGCAGGTCGGTCCGCACGAAAAGGTAGCCGGGAAAAAGAGGCGCACGAATCATGACCTTACGGTCCCGGCGACGGCTTCGCATGCTGACCTTGGGCAAAAACACCTCCAGCCGCTTTTTTGCCAGGGCTTCGTGGGCCACGCTTTCATGCCGGCTCTTGGTATGCAGAACGTACCAGGCGCGCTGCGCCTCGCGATGGGTCATGAACTCCTCTTTGAATTTCGGATTTCGTGCGTCGAATTTTTCATTCTTCATCAGCTACGGCAAAGCCGGATGCCTTTGACCTATCCCTATGATAAGAGTTTCCACACCGCACTTCATCAGTCGCCTCCGAAACCAAAGCTGGATTCCGCGCCTCCCAGCCCCTTCAGCTCGACCATGAAGCCGACCTTCTGATCGTCTGCCTCTTCCAAATACTTGACGGCGATGGACCAGCACTGCGCCCGGTAAAGAACGCCGACGCCCGTCTTCAGGTTTTTGTCTTCACGCAGGTTCTGCTCGTACTCTCCGGTCAAGGCAACGGCATCGGTCAGCTGCAGCAGGCCGTCGAAGATGACCGATTCGTTGATATCCTGGGTGTAGCGGTATTCAACATAGAGCCGGTCGCCCCGTTCATCGGTCACGGTCGCCAGCAGGTTGTGGCCGACAAACACGGAATCGTAGGTCGAATAAAGAGCGTCGGCTTTCAAATTGACGTTGGGGACCGGTCTTATTTCCAACTCTGCGGTGATCGGAGAAAACGGCCGTGGATCGTCGTTTCTGTCCTTTTCAATATCATAGCTTTGATACAGTTTGAACCGAAGCATATCCCGGTATTTCGGTCCCGCGTCGCCTGCCGGAGGCGTCCTGGAAATCAAGGTGTTGGTCAAGGCGTAGGTGATTAGATTCTTTGCCTCGATTCGATCGGTTTCATCAAAGAAGGGAAGGTCCTGCTGGTCCTGATCCGGCACATATTCGTAGATCACCTGAGGACGGAGCATATGCTGGACCCGGTCGATCCGATCCGATTCAAAAGAAAAGACGCGCTGAACTTCCGAAGACAGGTCGAACCGGAAATCGAACATCTCCCGGTGAAAAGAACGATCACGGCCCTGCTCGCCATCTTCGTAATGATCGACCAGCCAGGCGGTTTCCCGCAGTCCGACCGAAGGCTCTATATTTACGGCATGCCCCAGGCGAAACGGATAGTAAAACCGGGGGTAGAGATCGACCCGTTGGCCCCGATCGCCGTCCTGCCGATAGAAGTGGACGTACTCGCTTTCAAAATCGAAGACGGCGGGGGTCGACAGCAGCGGCTGGCGGGTGCCGGTAAAGTTGGCAAAGGGAAGTCTTTGAAGGGTTTCATCGGTTTCTTCGTATCGGCGGCGGATGACATCGTCGTACCATCGGGCTTCGGCATTGAGGCTGTAGCGGGGCCAGATCCGGTTGAAGTTGACCCGATTGAGCCGGGTGGTTTCGGTATAGTCGTCGATCCCCCGGCCGAAGGTATCCAGGAACTCGTCGCGGCTCTTCTCAAATCCGTTGTACCCGCTTTCAAACTCCAGCAAATAATCCTGGTCGCTGACGACGTCCAGATCGAGTTTTGCCGTAAATCCGGCCGGCAGATCCTGGTCGTGCTTCATCCGGAACCAGTATCGGTCCGAATTGGGACGCAGATAGTCGTCTCCGTCATATCCCCATTTCTCGGAACCGGGGCTTCCGTCGTCCACCCGTCGATCCGTAAACCCATCGGCCATCACCGTGCCGCGGGACTGTTCGTCGAGGACATATCGGTATTCCACTCCCGGCCGGAACCCTCTTTCGCCCATGAAGTGGGCGTAAAAAGTGGCGTCCGAGCTTTCGCTGACGGCCCAGAAAAGCGGCTGCAAAAACTCGAATCCCTTTCGGTCAGACAAGCCGAACTGAGGGGCGAGCAGGCCGCTCTGGCGTTCGATTTTCGCCGGGAAAAGCATCCACGGCGTGTAAAAAACGGGTACCGGACCGGCCCACAAGGCGCCGTGGCGCAGCGTGCCGTACCCTTCGATGGTGATCGAAAGCTTTCTGCCGGTAATTTTCCAGTCCGGGCGGTCAATGTCGCAGGAAGTGACCACCACCCGATCGGCGGTGTAAGAATCGGGGCCGACCTTTTCGATCCGGTCCGCTTGAATCGTAAACTGATTCTCAGCGATGAACAGGCTGCCGTCGAAGACGACCCCGGTTTCTGCCGCCAGATCCAGGTCGGCCTCTCGGGCGGTAATCACATCCTCGCCCGAGGAGATCGTCACGTGCCCCTCGGCAAAAGCCTTCATCCGATTGTGGTCGAATCGGACCGTGTCGGCGGCGATTTGCAGCGTCCCCCGGCGGATCACCACATTGCCCGATGCGGCATACACATCGGCCTGCCGGTCATGGCGGACCTCGTCGGCCTGGATATGCCAGGGGATGTCGGGGTCATTAAAGTCGGCGACGGGCCCCTGCGGGCCTGCCGCACAGGGAAGGCAGAAACCATGCAGCCACAAGACGGAAAAAAAGGCCAGCACCCGGCAACCCCTCGATAGAGAAGGTCGAATGCCGCTTCCGAGCCGAGTTGCCGGAATCGATGCCAAGCCGTTTCGCCGAATCAGAATTCCCCCCTGCCCCTAAAATCGACTGTGCCTTGATAATCCTAATATGTAAAAAAATAACCGCTTAGCGCGCTTGGGGTGCAACTCGTAGAACTGAATCGATGCGCTCAATCAAGCTCCAACCCTTGCTATCGGAGCGTTATTTTGGCAAGCGCTCTAACACGTTGAAAATGAATGAAATATCTTATATACTGAAAAGAATCAGACCGTGTCAACCTTGATGGAATCCCTATGGGCCCGGAGGACCCGGCTTTGGGTTAAGCTCGGAGGGCATGAATCCATATGGTTGTCTTAAATCCGAAATTCGAATATCGAAATTCGAAACAAATCCGAATGACCAAAATTCGAATGATCAAAACAACTGCAGCTTTTCAGAGATTCCCTTCGCCCTTGTTTGGGTCATTCGGTCATTCGGATTTCGGATTTGTTTCGTATTTCGGATTTCGTGTTTCGAATTTTTTTCACTTCGGGCTGAAAGGCGAAGCCAATTGCCTCTGACCTGGTCCCGAGGACCAGAGTTGTTAGACTGCACTCAATGATTGTTGCATCTTAATTTTTTTCCGAGGGTGAAACTCGCATGAAAGTATTGCTGACCAACGACGACGGGATCCATGCAGAAGGGCTGTGGGCGCTGTTTCAGGCCTTTTCGCCCCGGCATGAGGCAATGGTGATCGCCCCGGAGCGGGAAAGAAGTGCGGTGGGCCACGGCATCACCCTCCACAAGCCGCTGCGCTCCACGCAGGTTTCGTTCGACGGCGGACCTCCGGGCTACGCCATCAGCGGCACCCCGGTGGACTGCATCAAGCTGGGGCTCCTTGAAATTCTGGCCGAGCCGCCGGAAGTGGTTCTTGCCGGCATCAATCCCGGCGCCAACGTGGGGATCAACATCAACTACTCCGGGACGGTGTGTGCCGCCAAGGAAGCGGCTGTTTACGGGGTGCCGGCCATCGCCGTTTCGATGCCGGGGCCGGCCCCGACCCACTATGCCACCGCCGCCGCCTTTGCCCTGAAGCTGGCCGAGACCGTCCGGGACCGGGGCCTACCCCGGGGAATTTTTCTCAATGTCAACGTCCCGGACCGGCCGCCTTCTCAAATCGCCGGAGTCCGGATCAGCCGGCAGGGGACCAAGCTCTTTACCGAATACGTGGAAAAACGGACGGATCCAAGAAACCGCACCTACTATTGGCAGGGCTGCGATGCGCTGGCGGACGCGGAAGACCTGGAGATCGACGAGGCGGTTCTCCAGCGCAACTACATCTCCGTTACGCCGATCCGGTGTGATGGCACCGATGATAATCTTCTAAGGCAGCTTCAGGACTGGAATCTCGGCGAATGAGGGCGCAAGGGTTCAGAGGTTCGGGGTTCGGGGTTCAGGGTTCAGAGGTTCGGGGTTCTGGGTTCTAGAATCGACCTTTCCTTCAACCTCTGAACCTTGGAACCTCTAAACCCTTGACCCTCTGAACCTTTTTAACCTCTGAACCCCTCAACCTCTGAACCTTTTGAACCTTTCAACCTCTGAACCCCTGAACCTTCGCCGCTTAGCGGCGCTTGGCGAATTCAAAGGCGGCCCGGATGAACTCCCGAAACAGGGGATGGGGGGCCATGGGGCGCGACTTGAATTCGGGATGGAATTGACAGCCCAGAAACCAGGGATGGTCCTGGATTTCTACGATCTCCACCAGCTCTTCGCTGGGAGAGGCCCCGCTGATGACCAGGCCGGCCGCATCGAGACGATCTCTGTAGGCGTTGTTGAACTCATAACGGTGTCGGTGGCGTTCGGAAATGTCGCCGGTCCCGTAGGCACCAAACGCCCGGGTGCCCTCAGCGAGTCGGCAGGAGTAAGCCCCCAGGCGCATGGTACCGCCCTTTTCCGAGGAGGCATTGCGCTTTTCTACCTTTCCGGTCCGCTCGTCGAACCACTCGGTCATCAGATAAATCACCGGATCGGGGGTGTCGCGATCGAACTCGGCGCTGTGGGCGCTTTCGATTCCAGCCACGTGCCTGGCAAATTCGATCACGGCGATCTGCATGCCCAGGCAGATCCCAAAATACGGGACCCGGTTTTCCCGGGCAAACCGGGCGGCGCAAATCTTACCCTCCACGCCCCGTGAACCGAACCCGCCGGGGACGAGAATCCCGTCGGCTTGCAGCAATTTTTCGCTGCAGGTATTTTCATCCACGGTTTCCGAATCGACGAAGGTCAGGTTGACGCGGCAGTCGTTGGGTATTCCGCCGTGGACGAGGGCCTCGTTGAGACTCTTGTAAGATTCGGTCAGATCCGTGTATTTTCCGACAATGGCGATGGTCACCTGGTTGGCCGGTTCTTTGATCCTTTTTACCAGCTTCTCCCAGGCATCGAGCTGCGGCGCGCGGGTCCAGATATTGAGCAGCTCGACGATCTTGGCGTCGAGTCCTTCCTTGTGGAACATGAGAGGGACTTCGTAGATGCAGTCCACATCCTTTGCGGTGATCACCGCATCGACGCCCACGTTGCAGAAAAGAGCGATCTTTTGCTTGATGTCCCTGGGCAGATAGCGGTCCGCCCGGCACAGCAGAACGTCGGGCTGGATGCCGATGCTGCGAAGCTCTTTTACACTGTGCTGGGTCGGTTTGGTTTTCAGCTCCCCGGCTGCGCCCATGAACGGAACAAGGGTCAGATGGACGTAAATCACGTTCTGCTTGCCGACATCGGTTCTGAACTGGCGGATGGCCTCCAGGAAGGGAAGGCTTTCGATATCGCCGATGGTGCCGCCGATCTCTACGATGACGACATCGACGTTGTCGGCAACAAGCTCGATGCTGCGCTTGATTTCATCGGTGATGTGGGGAATCACCTGAACGGTGCCGCCTAGATAATCCCCCCGGCGCTCTTTGTTGATCACCTGATAATAGATTTTACCGGTGGTAAAGTTGTTGTCCCGGCCGAGTTCGGCGTGAGTGAACCGCTCGTAATGGCCCAGGTCAAGGTCGGTTTCAGCGCCGTCGTCGGTGACAAACACCTCGCCGTGCTGAAACGGGTTCATGGTCCCCGGATCGACGTTGATGTATGGATCGAGTTTTTGAAGGGTCACTTTCAGGCCCCGGCTTTCCAGAAGCGCGCCGATGGCAGCCGAAGCCAACCCCTTGCCCAGGGAGGAAAGAACACCCCCGGTGGTAAAGATGTATTTCGTGTTGTGCCCCATGGATTCACCCTGCCCTAACAAGTTCTAGTTGCCGGTCACGGCCTGCGGTGTCGCCTTAGGTCATGACTTGGTGGTCGTTGCGGTCATCGGTTCTCGCGGTCCGGCCCGAAAGCCGGGCCGGCAAAGCGTCTTTTTCGGCCTGTGCTCTTTTACTGAACCGGCGAAACCATTTCCGTTTCCCCGGCAGCCGGCATCGCCGCCGGGGGATGCTCCTCTAAAAGCTTCTGGAAGCTGAATCGTTCATCGGAAATATCGGCCCCGACGTCAATGCCGTCGACACGAACGTCAGCGGTTCGGCGTTCATGCCGATAGCCTTCCATGGTGTGAGGATAGAGAAGGCCGCCGACCTTCTGCCAGGTAAAATACCGGATCTCGATTCGCTGGGGAAGACCGCTGTCGTCTCTGCGAACGATGAGCCACCGGAACGGCAGCAGGGTCTCCTTGTCGAACCAGACTTGGGGTGCCAGTTCGTCTGGATACCGGGCCCCGAGGACGAAACCGAGCCGACCGTTGAACTGCCCGAGGCTGGACACGGAAAGATCCACACCGGCTTCGGCCAGCACCCGCCCCATCCTGGACGCTTCTGCATTTGCCAAAAGGCGCAAGGCAAGGTCCACCGGATCCGGGAACGGTTGAGAGACGCCCTGACTGTCTGCAATCCGGTAGTCGCCGTTTCGCTCCAAATAGATGCGCCGTCCGGAGTCGGTCTCCATCTCGGCCCGGAGTATCCCGGGAAACCGGAAATAGACCGTTTCCTGGTAATGCCGAGTGCGGCTTTCCCCCTCCTGCGGCGGCAGAATCCGGGTCTGTCTGACGACTGCCGTCGAGGGGGTTTCCCTTTTCGCTGCCGCAGCCTCCAGCAGGTGTCCGGCCGCCGGCACATAGGCGTGGCTCGCCGTCGGCGGCCCGGGGCCGATCGCCCAGAAAATGATGAAACCCCATACGGCAAAAAGACGGAACCCCATGCGATTATCCGGCGATGAAAATCTGGTCGGCAAAGCGGGCCGCCGCACCGAGTTCTTCTTCGATTCGGATCAATTGATTGTATTTGGCGATCCGGTCGGACCGGGACAACGATCCGGTCTTGATCTGCCCACTGTTCACCCCCACCGCAAGATCCGAAATGAAGGTGTCTTCGGTCTCCCCGGATCGGTGGGAAATCACGGTGGTGTAGCCGGCCTGATTGGCCATCTCGATGGCATCGAGGGTTTCGGTAACGGTCCCGATCTGATTGAGTTTGATCAGAATCGAGTTTGCGATCCCGTCTTCGATCCCCTTGGCAAAGATTTCCGGATTGGTGACAAAGATGTCGTCTCCGACGATCTGAATGGCGCCGCCGAGTCGATCGGTCATCAACGCCCAGTTTTCCCAGTCTTGTTCGGCCAGACCGTCTTCAATGGAGATGATCGGGTATTTGTCGACGAGCGCCTCATAGTATTCGATCATCTTCTTGGCGCCGAGCTTTTTCTTTTCGGACCGGAGGTCGTATTTGCCTTTCACGTAGAATTCACTTGCGGCAGCATCCAGGGCGATGCCGATGTCCTGTCCCGGCCGGTAGCCGGCGGCCTCGATGGCGGCCATGATCTGAACGATGGCGTCTTCGTTGGACTCCAGATCCGGGGCAAAGCCGCCCTCATCGCCGACAGCGGTGCTCAGCCCCTTGTCCTTGAGGATCTTTTTCAGCGCGTGAAAGGTTTCTGCTCCCATCTGGACGGCTTCCGCGATGCTTTTGGCCCCGATCGGAACGATCATGAACTCCTGGATATCGAGGTTGTTGGCGGCATGGGCGCCGCCGTTTACGATGTTCATCATCGGTACCGGAAGGGTTCTGGCGTTGATGCCCCCCAGATACCGGTACAGCGGCAGTCCATACGCCTCTGCCGCCGCGCGGGCCGCCGCCATGGAAACGCCCAAGATGGCGTTGGCGCCAAGCTTGGATTTATTCTTCGTGCCGTCCAGTTCCAGCAGATGCCGGTCCAGGGCAACCTGCTCGGCGGCATCCATGCCGAGAATCGCCGGAGCGATGATCTCCATCACGTTCTTGACGGCATTTTTCACCCCTTTGCCGCCGTAGCGTTTGGCCCGCTTGTCCCGCAGTTCCAACGCCTCGCGCTTTCCGGTGGAAGCACCGGAAGGAACCGCTGCCCGGCCGACCGCGCCGCTGGCAACCGCTACATCCACCTCCACTGTGGGATTGCCCCTCGAGTCGAGGATCTCCCTGGCCACTACGTCGATAATCTCGGTCATGCGTTCCTCCCGGTCTGAATTGAAGGCGGATGCGGAACATGACCTGCGGCTTAAACGGAGGTCATGGCACGCGAACCGCGAAAAGCCACTAATATGAAATCACGCCGCGATCTTAAAGGCTGGGAACGGTCTTGGCGACCGGTCCAGTCAGGCTTGACGAAATCCGCCAGGATGTTACTCTTCCGTCCCGGGGATGTCAAGATTGCGGACGATCCGAAAAATGAGCGATCATCTCGCGCAGAGACGCCCACACCGAAACCAACGGAGGCTTTATGGCGGCAGCATCGCTTTACGATCAGGGGCACTTGGTGGTGGCTGCGATCCGAGTTTTGGAGCATCAGAAAGGGATTCCTCCGTCTGTGGACGACATCAGCCGATGCCTCTGCCTTTCCGCCGAGCAAAGCAGCCGAATCTGCAGCCGACTCCAGGAAGCGGACGTCATCGAAGTGGTCAAGGGGGCTTACGGTACCCGAGCGTTCGTTCGAGACTACCTGAGGCTGGAAGACCTGCCCAAAAGCGAGGAAAGCGCCAAACTTGCCGATGAGGTGAAAAAATTTCAGGAATCGCGAAAGGGCATGGACGAAAAGATCGCCGAGTTCAAGGCCCAGCAGGAGGAAAAGAAAAAAAGCATGTTCGCCGAACTCGACAAGAAATTAAAAAAGAAATAGCCGGCGTCGCCGGCTATTTCTTTTTTAATTTCTTTATGATCGTTTCGCAAAAAGTCTGAATCTTCTTTTTTTCGTCATTCCGGCTCATCGCCCGATCACCGTGACCTCGATGGTCCGGTT
>CBFCZJ010000054.1:0-15059 GCA_965602445.1 uncultured Desulfobacterales bacterium
AAACTGACGACATTGTGCGACAATTTGTCGGGGAACATCAATTTTACCGCCGGGTGGGGCCTGAGCATCCTGGTCGAATGCGGAAAAGAGGTCGTGTTGTGGGATGCCGGCCCGTCGGGCATTGCCGCCGAAAATGCGCTTCGAAACGGGATCTCGCCGGGCCGGATCACCTGTGCGGCCGTCAGCCACGGCCATGTGGACCACACCGGCGGGCTCCATGATTTTCTGCGGCTGATCAGAAAGGAAATCGACGTCTATCTTCACCCCGGCGCGTTCGAGGAGAAATACGTCCAGCGCCCTGATTCCGGCGCCAGGATGACCTACATCGGCATGCCCCACCGCAGAGAAGCCCTGGAAGACCTGGGGGCGGTCTTCCTGGAGCGAAAAGAGCCGGTCTGGATCAGCGACGATATCGTCCTCACTGGTGAAGTCCCGATGAAAAACGATTTCGAGTCGATCGACGACAATCTGTTCGTCAAGCACGGAGACGAATTCGCCCCGGACCGTTTTGCCGACGATCAGGCCCTGGTGGTCAAGACCGAACAGGGACTGGTGGTGGTGCTGGGGTGCGCCCACCGCGGCATGGTCAACACCATGGACTATGCGCGGGAACTCACCGGGGTGGAGAAAATTCGGGCTGTGGTCGGAGGAACCCACCTGGTTCGCGCCGATCAGCACCGGATCGGAAGGACCATCTCTGCGCTGGAGAAATCCGGCCTCGAACAAATCGGGGTGTCCCACTGCACCGGAATGCCTGCGGCCATGGCGTTTGCAGCCCACTTCGGCGACCGCTTTTTTTTCAATTTTGCCGGGAAAGTGACGGAGTTTTAGTTGCCAAAGAAAGCCTTGACTCTTGTTGAAGAAGCCTGAAAAATTCTGACATTCAAGCGAAAAATGCGACAAAGCACGAAATTCGAATTTCGAAATCCGAAACAAATCCGAAATTCAAATGACTGAATGACCAAAACAAACAATGATCATGAGGCCTTTTTGTCTGTGTTTCGAATTTCGGTCATTCGAAATTGTTTCGATATTCGTGCTTCGGATTTCGGATTTAGAGTTTTACCCAAGCCGATCGGCGAGATACCGAAGGTGGGCCACGCGGGTGCCGCAGCAGCCGCCGAGGATTTTGACGCCGTATCGCCGGTTGAGTGCGATCATCCGGTCGCCCCAGTCGGGGATTTCTTCCGCACGGCGCTCTGCGGCTTCGTCCAAAGCCGAATGGTCTGCTGAAGAGGCATTGGCCTGAAAGCCGATCAGGCGGGAAAAGACAGACTTCGGCTCCTCTTCGCTGCGGAAAAAGGAGGGGTAGGAGCAGTTGATCATGTATCCAAAGGGCGGGACCCGGCAGAGGCCATCGATCTCTTCAAAGGCCCTGGAAAGAAACGAGCCGTCCAGGATGAGCCCGTCACGATCGATGGTGAAGCTGAGAACGCAGTCGACGCCGGTCTTCTCCGCGGCGCGGGCGATTCCCGCCGCCTCGGAAACGGCCGGAAGCGTGGCCGCAATCAGAAAATCGACCCCGGCTGCACACAGCCGGTCGATCTGCCACTGATGGAATGTTTCGGCTGCATCAGTTCCAAGGGCCTGGGCCGGCCGGTACGAATCGTTTTTGCAGCCGATCATCCCACCGATGAGGATATTTTTTCCCCAGCTGCCCCAACTTTTTTTCAACTCCCGAACAAAGGCGACCGCGTCGGCGTTCACGTTTCGATCGATGCCTGCTTCGGCCAACCGCTCCCGGTTGGCCCGCCATGTTGGTGTGCAAAGGAGAAAAGGCACATCCACGCTGCGGGCAACGGCGATAAATGAATGGTACAAGTCCGCCAACGCGCCTCTGGAGGCATCGTCGTAGATGAAAAGGGCGTTTTCCAGACGGGGGTGAAGAGGAAATTTGGCCGATCGTCTGAAGAATTCGTCGACAGCCGCTTCGGTCAATACAAATTTGCGGCCGTCTATCGCCAGGGACAGTTTCATGGATCACACCATCGGAATTTTCGGAAACACCCAGTCCCTGACCCGGTCGAGGGGGGATTTTTTTTCGGTGTCTTCCATGTCTGTCCGACCGTTTTTGCCAAAGTTTCCCGTGATGCGGGACCTCGGCTTGACCCCGCGTGATAGGAGCTTGCGGATCAGCACAAAGAGGGAAATCAAGCATACGCCAGTTAACGCAAGATGATGGCCGGCCATGGGCAGCCTCCAGGTTCAGATGACGGGAGAATCAGGCAAATGGCAAATTGGAGAAGACGCAGCAGATTTCGTGCCAGACTCCTTGATTTGAGCCAACCATCTGTTATTCCAGAGAAATGATGAGCCAGTGATAGCGGCATTTGCAGACGCTGCACAGGCTGCTGGGCAGCGGTGCACAAAAAAGCGTGCACCTTGCCCATCTCCGGCCAGACAGGATGCCCCGCCATCAAATCGCCCATTTCGCGGCTTTGGGCTTATATCAAAGGCCACGGATCTTTACGATCCTCTTCACTTACTCCCTGCTCTATGCTCCATGCCCCATGCCTATCGATAATGGATTTCAACGATCATGGCCCGCCAATAATGGAAAACCCCATCGGGCAGGTGCCAGGCCACCTCGGCTTCGATGGGCACCCGGTAGCCGTTTACCTCGGTGTAGTCGGCGAAGCGGCCCTCCCAGGGCGTGGGGATGTAGGCGCCGTCGACTTCCCGGTAGCGGGCCGGCGAATAGACCGACACGATCTCCCCTTCGTCGTTGAATGAAAACTCCAGGCTGGCGGTGTTTCCGGCGTCAACCATCGTCGCCCTGGCGCGGTTTTCGTCGATCGCCTCCCAAACCACCCCCTGGCTGGGGAGAAGCGCCGTGGGAAACCAGAGCGCTTCTGCCAGATACCGCATCAGCGCCCCCTGGTCGATCTCCTCGCCGCCGTTGACGTCGACCAGCGGAACCATGGAAAAAAGGGCCGCCTTCATGGCGCCCGTGCCGTTTTGGTAGACGTCGCACACTCGGACCGAAACGGCGGGGGCCACGGCAATCTTCGCATCCCAGACCAATGCTTTAGGATCGGATGAAAATGCCTGCCTGGCGGAGAGCTTCGCCCAGCCTTCCATTTCCGGCCTGGTGCGAAAGCCTCCCTTCTGGATCAGGTAGGCCTGGGAGATCAACGGCAGCCCGTCTTTGAGCGCCTGGTGAAAATAGCGCTTCACCGGTTCAGGCAGGCCATTGGTTTCGGCCAGATCCACGGTGCGGTCGAGGGCGGACGCGTTCTGGACCACCTGTCCCACCAGGGACGACACATACTGCGACCACTGTTCGTGTTTGCGCCAGACGGCGGCCAGACCGCCGCCGGCCAGTAGGATGCACAGAAGGATGATTTTCGTCATGAACGGCTCCGGGCCTGCAGCACGGCGATGCCGCCCACCGGCGCGCCGATGTCCCGGGCGATGACGGGACACTTGATCTGAAGGAGGCAGAACACTTTCGGCTCGGATTCGCTCAGGGTTTCGTAGTTGGCTTGCCGGTAGGGGTCGGCGGCACCGATCTCTTCTCTCACGATGCCGTGGACCCGATGAGCGATCTGCGGGGGCGTGGCCTCCGGCTCCAGGTTCTCGAGCAGGGCCAGGGACCTGCGAATAACGGCCATCTGCTGTTCTGGGTCTGCGCCGCCGCGGCGGGACGCACTCAGCGCCTGCCGCAAGAAGCACGGGTAACAATCGAGGTATGCTTTCAATCGTCTTCCTTTTTGCCGGACGATGGTTGCGGCACAATCCGGCCGCAGCCGGAAAGTCTTGCCGTCTTTTGTAACACGGGCAAACAGGAGCGCAACCGGGAAAACGGATGCGGCGGCTATCTGCCAGGGGTGATTTTCAGACGGCAGCAGCCGGGTTGTCCGGGCTGCCAGGTCCGGACGGAAAAGCAGAACCCGGCCCCTTCAAAGGTCCCGGTGTCCACGGCCGCAGCGATGCCGCACAGCTTCGCAACCTGATCTTCTGAAAGGCCGGCCTCCTGCCAGGCGTCTTTGAGCGGACATCGCCGAAGCTGGATTTCCAAGGTATCGCGGTCGCACTTGAGCACCTCCGGGTCGAACATCTCTCCGTTGTCCGGAACGGCGGCCACAAAGGCCTCCTTGAGTCCGGCCAGATCGGCCGGACCGAACCTGGCGAACTTTTGGCCGATCTCCACACCGCGTCTTCTCACGGCTCGCTTCAGGATTCGCTCCGCTTGCTCTTCTCCAACCTCGGCCTTGAGCTCTTCGAAAATATGGTAGACCATCATCGCCCGGTTCTTGAAGGCGGCATAGAGCTGCTCGCGCAGTTTTTCCTCGCTCATCAGGGTTTCTCCCGAATCTTTTGGTTATGGTATCGAATGGGTTCAGTGGCCGGCATTTTTCTGCGCTTCTGCCTCCCGGCGTTCCAGCTTCCAAGCGTCCCAGCAGTAGACGGCGTCAGCCGCCTACCTGAGGCATGCCCCGTTGCTGCACCGGCATGGATCATATGTCCGCTCCCACTGGAGGGTCACATGGCCGATGCCGAATCGATCGTAAAGCTCTCCGGCGATGCGGCCGATCATTTCGTCGTCGCCTTCCGGATTCGGCTTGACCAGGTGGGCGGTCAGGGCCGTTTCGGTGGTGCTCATGGCCCAGATATGCAGGTCGTGAATGGCTTCGATGCCGGGAAGATCGGAAAAGTACGCTATGACCTGGTCGGTGTCGATGCCGGGCGGAACGGCGTGCATGGCCAGAGCAAGGGATTCTCGCAGCAGGCCCCAGGTGCCCAGCAGGATCACCACGGCGATCGCGAGACTGACCGCCGGGTCGATCCAGAGCTTGCCGGTAAGCAAAATGGCGATGCCGGCGGCGGCCACGCCCGCGGAAACTGCAGCATCGGCGGCCATGTGCAAAAAGGCGCCCCGGATGTTGAGGTCTTTTTTTCTTCCCGACAAAAAGAG
The DNA here is from genome assembly GCA_965602445.1 of uncultured Desulfobacterales bacterium. GTDB lineage: Bacteria > Desulfobacterota > Desulfobacteria > Desulfobacterales > CAFBRK01 > JAIPEL01. Next base: position 4,919 of record CBFCZJ010000054.1, read on the forward strand.
CAGCGCGGTGAGGGTGTTGATCACCACCCCTACGACAGCCACCACGATCACGATCTTTCCGGCCACCGGTTCCGGGCTGAAAAACCGACGGACGGACTCGGTGGCGATGCCGCCCACGGCCACCAGCAAGATGACGGCGTTGATCAGGGCCGCCATGATCGTAGAGCTTCGCCATCCGTAGGTGCGGCGACGGGTGGGCTGCAACCGGACCAGGTAGCTTGCTCCCCAGGCCAGCAACAGGCCGAGCACGTCGCTCAGGTTGTGGCCGGCGTCTGCCAGCAGCGCCACCGAATCGGCAAGGACGCCGAACACGGCCTCGCAGACCACGAATGCGATATTCAGGGCGATCCCCACGGCAAAGGCGCGGTTGTAGTTGGCGGGGGCGCAGGAGGCGCCGGCATGGCTATGGGACATGGTCATCGAGATACATACTTTCCACAGAATTCATAAAAAGTTTTCACCAAGTGCCGGCGGCGCGCTGGGAGGCTGGGAGGCTGGGACGCTGGGAAGCCAAAACAATATGGCCGGTCCATTGCGGCGGATTATTTGTATTCATTGTTCGAAACCAGGTGCGTTGACCGCGAATTTTCTAAGCCTCCAAGCTTCCGAGCATTCCAGCCTCCCAGCCTCACAGCGGCACCCCAACGATTATTTCTCCAACAATAACCACAGATACAAGGCGGGCAAGGATGCCCACAACGGTCACCTCCATGCCGCTGCGCTATGTTTTCCCATAGCCGCGCAGCTTTCGGCGGAGCGTGTTGAGCCCGATGCCCAGGGTGCGGGCGGTGCGGGCCTTGTTCCGGCCGGCGGCCCGATATACGGAAAGGATGTGCTCCTGCTCCACCGCGGCCAGGGGACGGTGATCGATATGTTCGGCCGGCGGCCGGCACCGCTTCGAACCGGAGGCGGTTGCCACCTCCCTGGGCAGGTCGCCGGCGGTCACCGGCCGGCCCCGGGCCAGGTTGGCGGCCGACTGGAGAATCGACATCAACTCCCGGACATTTCCGGGAAACGGATATTCCATCAGCAGACACAGGGCTTCTTCTTCGATGCCACCGCCGGCGCCGGAAATGGTCTTGTCTATAAAATGCTCGACGAGCACCGGGATGTCTTCAGGCCTCTCCCGCAAGGGAGGAAGGTGCAGCCATCCGCCCCGGATTCGGTAATAGAGATCTAATCGGAAGCGCTTCTGACCGATGAGGGCCTCCAGGTCCTCGTTGGTGGCGGCGATGATGCGGATGTTCACTTTTTTCTGCGCGCTGCTCCCCAGCCGGGCGAACTCGCCGTCCTGCAGCACCCGAAGCAGTTTTCCCTGGTGCTCGGGGGGGAGGTTGCCGATTTCGTCCAGAAAAAGGGTGCCCCCGTCGGTGCTCGAAAGATACCCGGCGCGATCTTTTTCGGCGCCGGTAAACGCCCCCTTCGTGTGGCCGAAAAACTCGGCTTCGAACAGCGATCCGCCCACCGAGGCCATGTTCACCGCCAGGAACGGGGCGGCGGCCCTGGGGCTGGCCGCATGAACCGCCCGGGCCAGCAGCTCCTTGCCGGTGCCGCTTTCTCCGGTGATCAGCACCGGCACATCGCTGCCGGCATGAAGTTCCGCCTCCTTGAGCAGGCGCATCATTTTCGGTGACCGGGTCAAGATTCGTTCGAAGGCGTCGGGATGGCGGAGTCGGGGCGTCTTCCGTTGTTTGCCCAGGTCGATCAGCGCCATCAGGCGCCGGTGTTCCAGGGTGCGGCTCAGGGACAGGGCCAGGTCTTCTTTTGAAACCGGCTTGACCAGGTAGTCATACGCCCCCCGGCGCAGGCATTCCACGGCCACCCGGGCCTCGTTGACCGCCGTGACCATGATGCATTCGGTCCGGGGGCTGGCCGCCTTGATCCGCTCCACCAGTTCGATTCCTTCCATTTCCGGCATTGTCATGTCCACCATGACGATGTCGAAGCGTTCCCCTGCCTCGAGGCAGGCGGCGGCCCTTTCGGGGTTGTCTTCGATCCGAACGTCTGAAAAGCCGCATCCGGCCAGCTTCCGGGCGAACAGATCGAGAAAGTCGCGGTCGTCGTCTACGACCATAATCCGGGCCTCCATCCCCTGCCTCCCTTGCCGTGGTTGAGGGTGCCAAAATGGAGCATGCCAAAATGGCACATATGGCGCAATGTTCCGAATTTAGTTGAGATTTTTTGATGCTGTTCCATTTTGGCATGGTTTCCGGCCGTTTTCAAGCCCTTCCTGGGTCCTGGCATCGGGGACCGGAAATTCTGCAACCTTCTATAATCATGAAGAATCGGTCCTGAATTTCGCCATTTTACGGGACCGGCACGAAGCTTGCTCATGGCTAAAAAGAGCCGCCGGACGCAGAGCGGTCCAATCGGGGCAGAGGAGCCGTCTATGCATCTGATGCAGTTCAGGAAAAAACTGGAGGAGGGGTCGTTCGTCGTCCTGGCGGAAATGGAGCCGCCCAAGGGGGTCGATACGACGGTGATGACCGGTCACGCAGTGAAGGTCAAGGGCAAGGTGGACGCTTTTCTGGTGCCGGAGATGAGCAACGCGGTGATGCGGATGAGCGCCCTTGGCGGGGCCATGGTCCTCCAATCCAAGGGGCTGGAAACGATTATCCAGGTTTGCTGCCGTGATCGGAACCGGATCGCCCTGCAGGCCGATCTGCTGGCCGCCTATGCCTGCGGGATCACCAGTGTCATGGCCGTCCCCGGCCAGGAGCCGAGCTACGGGGATCACCACCAGGCCCGGTCCGTCTACGATATCGATCTGCTCGAGCTGCTGTGGGCGCTATCGACCCTGCAGACCGGCCGGGATATGGCCGGCATCGAGCTTTTCGGGGCGCCGGATTTTCTGGTGGGTGCCTCGGTCAACGCAGGGGCGCCGGGCATCTCACCGGAAGTCGAGGCCGACGACATGAAAAAAAAGATCGATGCCGGGGCCCGGTTTTTCATCACGCCGCCGCTTTTTTCCGTGGAAACCATCGCGCCGGTGCTCAAGCGGATCGATCGCAGTGCCATACACATCATTCCCACCGTGCTGCTGCTCAAATCGCTGGGGATGGCCCGATACATGGCCCGCAACGTGGCCCACGTTCATGTGCCCGACGCCCTGGCCGAGCGCCTGGAGACCGCTCCGGACAGGGTGCGCGAGTGCGTCAAGATCGCCAAGGAGACCATTGCCGCGTTTCGGGCAGAGGGCTTTTCCGGTGTGCTGCTGTCGACCATGGGATGGGAACATAAAATCGCCGAAGTGCTGGAGGGGGTCTGAGCATGGAAACATCGCGGGGAAGCGATGCGACAAAGGCAAACGATCGGCCGGAAGGGGCGGTGCTGGTGCTCGGCGGCGGAATCGCCGGCATGCAGTCCTCCCTGGATCTGGCCAACGCCGGCTACTACGTCTATCTGGTGGAACGGTCTTCTGCCATCGGCGGGCTCATGGCCCAGCTAGACAAGACCTTTCCGACCAACGACTGCGCCATGTGAATCATCTCACCGAAACTGGTCGAGGTCGGCCGGCACTTGAACATCGAGCTTTTGACCCAAACGGAATTGCTTGCGCTGGAGGGAAGTCCGGGGCGGTTCACGGCCCGGCTGCAGCGAAGCCCCCGGTATGTGGATCTGGACAAGTGCACGAGCTGCGGCGAATGTGTCAAGGTCTGTCCGATCCGGGTCGAGGACGAATACAACGAAGGACTGTGTGCGCGAAAGGCCATTTTCAAGCGCTATCCCCAGGCGATCCCGGGCGCCTTTGCCGTGACCAAGCGCGGCACGGCCCCCTGCCGGGCCGCCTGCCCGGCCCATGTCAGCGTCCAGGGGTTCATCGCCCTGATCAACGACGGAAAACCCGAAGAGGCCCTGAAGCTGTTCAAGCGGGACCACCCCTTTCCGGGGGTCTGCGGCCGGGTTTGCCACCATCCTTGCGAAGGCGTGTGCACCCGAAACGAACTGGAGGGGCCCCTGGCGATCCAGCACCTGCACCGGTACCTGGCTGATCTGGACATGGCCGCAGACGCTCCCTACGTGCCGGAAAAAAAGGCGCAGCGCCCGGAAAAGGTGGCTGTCATCGGCTCGGGGCCGGCAGGGCTGACCTGCGCCTATTTTCTGGCCATCGAGGGCTACCGGGTGACGGTGTTTGAAAGGCTGCCGGTGCTGGGCGGCATGCTCACAGTGGGCATCCCGGCCTACCGGCTGCCCAGGAAGGTCATTGACGCCGAGATCGAGGTGATCCGGCGGCTCGGTGTAAAAATGCGTACCGGTGTTGCCATCGGGGAGGACATGACCATCGGGGCGCTGAGGGAGCAGGGATACAAGGCGTTTTTTCTGGGGATCGGTTCCCACGAGTGCAAGGCCCTCGGCATCGAGGGCGAAGAATTGTCCGGGGTCTATCCGGGAGTGGAGTTTTTGCGGGACGTCAACCTTGGAAAAGAGGTTTGCCTGGGCGACCGGGTGGCGGTCATCGGCGGCGGAAACGTGGCCATGGACGCGGTGAGAACCGCGCTTCGCACCGGCAGCAAAGCCCCCTTGGTCCTCTACCGCAGAAGCGAGGCGGAGATGCCGGCCAGCCGTGAGGAGATCGCCGAATGCCGCGCCGAAGGGATTAAGATCCGCACCCTGACCCAGCCGGTGCGGGTTCTTTCCAAAAACGGGAAGGTGACCGGCGTCGAATGCATTCAAATGGCCCTGGGCGAGCCGGACGAAAGCGGCCGCCGGCGGCCCGAGCCGGTGGCGGGAAGCGAGTTCGTCATCGAGGTCGACGCGGTGGTGCCGGCCATCGGACAGGAGTCGGACTGGGCCTGTCTGACCGACGAATGCGCCTGCACCCTGAGCGACTGGGGTACCCTGACCGTCGATCCGGTGACACTCCGGTCCCAGGACCCGGATATCTTTTCCGGGGGCGATGCGGTGACCGGACCGGCCACGGTGGTCGAGGCGGTGGCCGCCGGGAAAAGAGCGGCGGTCTCCATCGACCGGTTTCTCAGACAAGAGGACCTTTCCGCCGGCCGGGGCCGGGCGTGGGAGGCGGCCAAGGAAGTCCCGATCCAGGACACCGCAGAAACGCCGAGGGCGGCCATGCCCCTGCGGCCCGCCGATGAGCGGATGGGTGATTTCGACGAGGTTCAGCTCGGTTTTGCGCATCAGGTCGCCGAATCCGAAGCCGGGCGGTGCCTGGCCTGCGGGGTCTGCAGCGAGTGTTATCGGTGCGTTTCGGCCTGTCTGGCGCAGGCCGTGGCCCACGATCAGCGGCCCGAAAACCGGGAGGTGACCGTCGGTTCGGTGGTTCTTTGCCCCGGGTGCGAGCCCTTCGATCCGACGCCGCTTTCGGCCTTCTACCAATACGGCATCAATCCCGACGTGGTCACCAGCCTCGAGTTCGAGCGGATCCTCTCTGCCTCCGGCCCGACCATGGGCCATCTTAAGCGGCCCTCGGACGGAAGTGCGCCGCAGAATATCGCCTGGATTCAATGCGTCGGCTCCCGGGATGTCAACCGCACGGGCAACGGGTACTGTTCGTCGGTCTGCTGCATGTACGCGATCAAAGACGCCATGATCGCCAAGGAGCACGCCGAGGGCGATTTGGACTGCGCCATTTTCAACATGGACGTGCGCACCTTCGGAAAAGAATACGAGAAGTACTACCGGCGGGCCAAGGACAAGGAAAACGTCCGGTTCGTCAAGGCCCGGATCCACACGGTGGACGAAGTGGGAGAAAAAAAGAACCTGCGGATCCGCTACGCCGACGAAAACGGGACGACCGTCGAGGAGATGTTCGACATGGTGGTGCTCTCGGTGGGGCTCACGATTCCCGCTTCGGTCCGCAAGACCGCGGCCCGGATCGGGGTGAAGACCGGTGATTACGGTTTTACCGTCTCCCCGGAGCTTTGCCCGGTGGAAACCAGCCGGCCCGGCGTCTATGCCTGCGGTGTCTTTCAGGCGCCCAAGGACATCCCCTCTTCGGTGACCGAGGCCAGCGCCGCCGCCTGCCTGGCCGGGGCCAAATTGGCCGAGGCGAGAAACACCCGCACCCGACAGGTTTCCATTCCTGAGGAGATCGACGTGGAGGGTCAGGAGCCCCGAATCGGGGTGTTTGTCTGCAACTGCGGGATCAACATCGCCGGGACCGTGGACGTAAAAGCCGTTGAAGACTATGCCCGGTCACTGCCCCATGTGGTCTGGGCCGGCCAGAACCTGTTTACCTGCTCGGAAGACTCCCAGCAGCAGATGAAGCAGATCATCAAAGAAAATGGCATCAACCGGGTGGTGGTGGCCGCCTGCACCCCGAAAACCCACGAGCCGATCTTCATGGATACGCTTCAGGGCTGCGGCCTGAACCCCTATCTCTTCGAGATGGCCAATATCCGCAACCAGGACTCCTGGGTCCATGCCAACGATCCGGTCCGCGCTACGGAAAAAGCCAAGGACCTGGTGCGCATGGCTGCAGCCCGGTCGGTCTCTCTTCGGCCGCTTCACGAGAAGAAGATCCCGGTCGACAAGCGGGCCCTGGTGATCGGGGGCGGAGTGGCCGGCATGACCGCCGCATTGGGGATGGCCGACCAGGGCTTTGAAACGATCCTGGTGGAAAAAGAAGAGCGGCTTGGCGGCATGGCCCGGCGCCTGACGAAAACCATCGGCGGCACCGACGTTTCGGCCTTTGTCGAAGACCTGGTCGAGCGGGTGTCGATCCACCCCGACATCCAGGTTCTGGTGCAGACCCTGATCGTCGGGTTCACCGGCTTCAAGGGCAATTTCACCACCGAGGTGATCGCAGGACCGGGCATGTATGAGCGGAAAATCCGCCATGGAGCGGTGGTGCTGGCCACCGGCGCCGTGGAATACCGGCCAAGGGAATTCGGCTACGGAACCAGCGACCGGGTCGTTACCCAAGTGGAGATGTCGGCCCGGCTCGAAGCCCAGGGCGCCGAAGGGCTCGAGCGGGTTGTCATGATCCAGTGTGTCGGGTCGCGAAACGAGCAAAACCCCAACTGCTCGCGGGTCTGCTGCCAGGCTGCGGTGAAAAATGCCCTTCACATAAAGGCCCTTTCGCCGGAGAGCGACGTCTTTGTCCTGTATCGGGACATGCGCTGCGATGGCCTCCTGGAAGACTACTACCGGAAGGCACGCCAGCAGGGAGTGATGTTTTTCCGCTATACTCCGGAGCAGCCCCCGGAGGCAGCCCCTCGCGAAGGCGGGGTGACCGTGTCCTTTGTCGATCCGGTGCTGGGCCGCCGTCTGGAGGTGGATGCGGATCTGCTCGTGCTCAGCGCCGGCATGGTTGCCGAGGATACCGAGGAGCTGGCCTCGATCGTGAAGCTCGCCCGCACCGAAGAAGGCCATTTCATGGAAGCCCACGTCAAGCTCCGGCCGGTGGACATGTCCACTGAGGGGATTTTCGTCTGCGGCACCGCCCACAGCCCGAAGCTGCTCCACGAAGCCGTGGCCCAGGCCCAGGCCGCAGCGGCCCGGGCGGTGACCTTCCTTTGCCAGGACCACCTGACCCTGTCGGCGGTCACCGCCCGGGTGGAGGCCGAGCGCTGCGCCGCCTGCCTGGTCTGCGTCCGCTCCTGTCCTTTCGGTGTGCCGCGGATCAACGAAGACGGTGTCAGCGAAATCGACGAAGCCCTGTGCCACGGGTGCGGGGTATGCGCCGCCGAGTGCCCGGCCAAGGCCATCGAGTTGAACTGGTACGAGGACGACCAGATTCTTTGCAAGGTGGAGGCCTTGCTGGAGGGGATCCGATGAACGAAGCCTTCGATCCGATCATTCTGTCGTTTTGCTGCAACTACTGAGGGTACACCGCCGCGGACCTGGCAGGTTCGATGCGACTGTCCTACCCGGCCGATATCCGGATCGTGCGGGTGCCGTGCACCGGCAAAGTCGATCTCATTCACATTCTGCGTGCCTTTGAGAAGGGGGCCGACGGGGTGTCGGTGGTCGGCTGCATGGAGGGAGACTGCCATTACAACAGCGGAAACTTCCGGGCGAAAAAGCGGGTGGCCCAGGCAAAGAAAGTACTCGACACGGTCGGTATCGGGGCTGAGCGGGTGCAGATGTACAACCTGTCCTCCAGCGAGGGGCCCCGGTTTGCCCGTTTTGCCGAAGAGATGGCCGACAGGATCCGGGCGCTGGGCCCGAACCCGGTTCGTGCGGCGGTTAACCAGGTGGAACACCAGACGGGAGGTGGCCGATGATCGTCGCCGAGAAAAAGCCGATGGAGGAGATCATCGAAGAGATCAGACACTTCGAAAACATCCTCGTTCTTGGCTGCAACGAGTGTGTCACGGTCTGTGAGGCCGGGGGAAAGAAAGAGGTCGGCGTCCTGGCCTCGGCGCTGCGCATGTTCTTTCTCAAGCAGGGGCGAAAGATGCGCATCGACGAGCGGACCCTCGAGCGCCAATGCGATCCGGAGTATCTAGAAGAGATCCGCGACGTGGCCGACGGCTACGATGCCGTCGTGTCCCTGGCCTGCGGGGTGGGGGTGCAGTTCACCGCAGAGCACTACCCCAGCCTGCCGGTCTATCCAGGGGTCAACACCTGCTTCATGGGTGTCACCGAGGCGCGCGGAATGTGGACCGAGCGCTGCCAGGGATGCGGTCAGTGCATCCTGGCCTCCACCGGCGGGATCTGCCCGGTGGCGCGATGCGCCAAGCGGCTCTTCAACGGGCCATGCGGAGGTTCCAGCGACGGAAAATGCGAGATCGGAAAGGACACGGTCTGTGCCTGGCAGTTGATCATCGACCGGCTCCGGGCGCTGGGAAGGATGGAAGAATACGAGCGGATCGCCCCGATCAAGGACTGGTCCACGGACCGGGCCGGCGGCCCCCGAAAGATCGTCAGGGAGGACCTTGCGCCATGAGCACCAAGACACCGAGCCGACTGGAAAAGATCCTTGCCGAAGGGCACCTGGCGGTGACCTCCGAATGCGGTCCCCCCCGGGGCAGCGATCCGGCGGTGATCGAGAAAAAGGCCGCACTGATCCGCGGCCACGTCGATGCGGTCAACGTGACCGACAACCAGACGTCGATGACGCGGATGTGCAGCCTGGCCGCGTGCATCCGGCTCAAGCAGATGGGGCTGGAGCCGATCCTGCAAATGGTCACCCGGGACCGGAACCGGATCGCCCTGCAGAGCGACATTCTCGGTGCCGCCGCCTTCGACATATACAATGTTCTGTGTTTGTCCGGCGACCATCAAAGCTTCGGCGACTGCGCCCAGGGCCAGAACGTGCACGACATGGACTCGATGCAGCTTCTGCAGACCGTCCGGCGGATGCGAGACGATGGAAAATTTCTCGGTGGAGACGACATCGCCCGCCCGCCGCAGATGTTCGTCGGTGCCGCGGCCAATCCCTTTGCGGACCCGTTTGAAATCCGGGTCCTGCGTCTGGCCAAGAAGGCAGCGGCCGGGGCCGAGTTCATCCAGACCCAGTGCATCTACAATCTGGACAAGTTCGAGCAGTGGATGGTCCAGGCCTGCGACCGGGGTCTGACCGAACGGGTTTCCATCCTGGCCGGACTTACCCCGATGAAGTCTGCGGGGATGGCCCGTTATATGAAAAACCGGGTCCCGGGGATGGATGTCCCCGACGAGGTCGTCAAGAGAATAGCCGACACCCCCAAGGAGAAACAGCCCGAGGTGGGCATCGACATTTGCGTGGAGGCCATCGAACGGCTCAAGGACGTCGAGGGGGTCGCCGGATTTCACATCATGGCCATCGAGTGGGAGCAGAAGGTCCCCGAGATCGTGGAGCGGGCGGGCCTTTTGCCCCGGCCCGAGGTTTAATTTGCGATCTCGGTTCCGGATCGGAAACGGGCAAGGGCCCGAAAAGCATTCCTGAGTGGACAGGAATTTCCTGGTTGACCTTTTCCCGGTCCTTTTTTTAGTATCGGCGTTGAAGCTCCGGTTGCGCCGGGCGGGAATCCTCAAGTCGAACGCGGTTCCCGATGTCAGGGCGGCGCGGAGCGCTTCGCCTTTGCTCGCGAAACAGATCCCGCGCGATTCGACAGGGCAATGGATCGGTACACACTCTTAAGAGAGGGATAAAGGAGGCAGATCATGGCAGAGGAACTCATTCTTGTCGTGGATGACGACCCTGATCTGGTGGAGGCCGTCTCCATGAAATTGGAGAGCAAAGGATTCCGAGTCG
>CBFCZJ010000055.1:0-14910 GCA_965602445.1 uncultured Desulfobacterales bacterium
CTGTAGACAATTGCAAGTGACAAGGAATTCCAGCAGGCATCCGATTCACTTTCTACGGCCGCCGCCGGCCTGTCGAACGCGCTTCGGCCAGCAGCCCTTCTATCCCACCGCGGACCTTGTCGCGCAGTTGCACAGCAGACAGCTTTCGGACGGCGTCATGGGGGATCGGCGGGCCGAACACGACCGCAACGAGCCCCGGCCGGATCAGAAAACGTCCCTTGGGCTGAAACCGGAAAAGACCGCTCATGGCAAATGGAACGATGTCTGCCTTGGCTGCCAGCGCCAGGTGAAAGGGGCCCATCTTGAAATCGCCCAGTTTTCCGCTCCGGGTCCGGTGGCCTTCGGGAAGGATCACAATGGAGGTTCCCGACTGGAGGCGGCTTCGGGCGGTGTCTAACACGGTGATCGCCTTTGCCCGGTCCCGGCGCGGTATGGGGATGTTTCCCCAGCGGCGGGTGAGACTCCCCCACAGGGGAAGGGTGAAATGGGAGGCGGCTTCCACCCCGACGGCAAAAGAGGGGAGAGCGGCCGGCAGAGCAAACAGGTCAAAAAGACTCTGGTGGTTTCCCAGAAACAAATAGGCGCGATTCGGGTCGAGACGATGTAAACCATGCGCGGTCACAGGCGCCCCCATGATCCGGAGAAGGATCTTCGTCAGCACGCCGACCACGGGAAAGAGACGGCGCGGAGAAGAGATCGACAACCCGAACGACAGCACCGAAAAGCAGACCAGAAACCAGATCAGTCCGGCGGTCCAGAGCAGAGAGGAACCGAAGATTTCTATCGGGTAAAGTATCGCACGCATCGAGGCAACACCTGAATATCGACGGGAGTCGTTCCGAAAAGCTCGCCATCGGGCAGCAGCCCAAGGGGGGATGCGCTGGAAATCCGGGCGGTTTTGCCCCGGATGACCCGCACCGCCCGATGTGCCAGATGAGCTCCCCGGTAGATGAGCGGAAAGGCCCGGAGCAGCTGGATCGATGTCATCGGACCTACCAGAACCGCATCGAACGCTTCGTCATCGAGTCGGGCATCCGGGGCCATGAGCATGCTGCCACCGGTGTATCTTGAATTGCAGAACTCGAGGAAACAAAAGGGTCCGCTCAAATCCCTTCCATCGATTTCCAGCTGGACCTGCTGCGGGCGCATCGACAGCATTCGGTAAAATACGCCGATCACGTAGCTCAGGTCTCCGGCCCGGCTAAACCGTGCCGCGGTGGCGGCTGCGTCGGTGACGAATCCGATGCCCATCAGGTTGGTGAATACGGCATCAGAACCGTTGCAGGAAAAACGGCAAAGGTCGACACGGCGGGTCTTTCCCTCCAGGACCGCGGCAATCGCATCGAAAATGGAAAAAAGGTTCAGGTCCCGGGCAAAAGAGTTGCCCCGTCCCATGGGGACGACGGCCACCGGCGGGAGCGGCTCGACGCCGAAGCGTCGGACCAGACCGTTTAGGATGTGAAAATGGGTGCCGTCGCCGCCAAGACAGGCGATGCCGTCGAACCGTTCGATGCGCAGGCCGTCAATCACCTCCGGCAGTTGGTGCGGATGCCGGGTGGCGAACACCTCAGTCCGGATGCCAGAGGCAGCGAGACGGTCGGAAATCCTTCGGACCGCCGTGCGTCGTTGCCTGGAGCGCAGGTTGATGAACAGGGCAATGTTCATGGGGGGGAGGTCCGGGATCCGGGTGCTGGGGTTCAAAGTTCAGAGGTTCTGGGTTCTGGGTTCGGGGTTCAGAGGTTCCAGGTTCAAAGTGCCATAATTAGATGTCAGAGGTCAGATGTCGGATGTCAGAGGAAAACCGGAGGACAGACGGCAGATAACAGATGACAGCAACTGATCGAAGAACTCATCGGAAAAATTTTTGCCGTTTCTTTATCTTTTGTCCTCTGTCCTTTCACAAACAAAATACCCATAAAAGACTTTTGTCCTCGTTTGGATATTGGGATTTGAGGCTTGGTGCTTGTTTGTGATTTGTGATTTGGTGCTTGAGATTTATTCTGACCTCTGACCTCTGACATCCGGACTTCTGTCCTATGCGTCTTTATGAAGCCTCTCCCTTGAGCCCGATCTCTTCTGCCACATCCCGCATCCCCATAATCGTGTCGGTGATCAGCTCGGACAGCTCCATCCCCAGCATGGTGCAGCCGTTTTCGATGATTGAGCGGTCCACGCCGGCGGCGAACCGCTTGTCCTTCCACTTCTTTTTGACCGACTTGGCCTTCAGGTCCATGACGCTTTTGCTCGGCCGCACCAGGGCCGTGGTCACCACCAGGCCGGTTAGTTCGTCGATCGCGTAGAGGGTTTTTTCCAGCTCGGTCTTCGGCTCCACGTCGGTGCAGATCCCATATCCGTGGCTGATCACCGCCCGGATGTACTCTTCGGGCCAATTGTTTTCCCGGAGGATTTCTTGGGTCTTTTGACAATGCCGGTCCGGAAACTGCTCGTAGTCCAGATCGTGAATCAGCCCGATCACCCCCCATTTTTCCTCGTCTTGGCCGTTCTTGCGGGCCATGTAGCGCATGACCCCCTCCACGGCCAGGGCATGCTTGATGAGGCTTTCGCTCTTGTTGTACTGGTTGAGAAGAGTCCAGGCGTCTTTTCTCGTCGGTGTGTCCTCGGTCATGTGAATTCCTTTAAGTATTTAATTTAATTGTTATATATTGATTTATGAGCGTTCTATTCTTCTACGGCAATTGGGGGACGATGTCAAGAAACCACTGGTTTGCCGATTTCGCGCTTTCCTTGAAAATCCCTTGATTTCGTGCCATAGGGTCTGGCCATGGCAATTCAAAAAGCACGAGTAAGGGCCAAGGCGGCTCAAAACCCCCAGGCGGTTGTTCTGACCCTGTTCGAGGACGACCAGGGATGGACCTATTCGGTGGACGGGGTGACCGGCGGGGATTTTCTGCTTGCCTGGCGGGAGACCTCTGCCGAGAAGGCGTCTGAAAGCCTTCTTCGGGGCTTTCCGGAGGAAGCCTTCACCCTGGAGATTGTGGAAGAAAAATGATGCGATACGGGGCCATGAATTTCCCGATTCGCCCGGTGATGGACGAAATCGCCGAATTTTCCGCCCTTGGCTTCGACTACCTGGAGCTTTCCCTCGACCCGCCCCAGGCCCATCATGACCGGATTCGTGCCGGGGGAAGGGAAATCCGCAGGCAGCTTCAGGAGTGCGGAATGGGTCTGGTGATTCACCTTCCCACCTTCGTCCTGACTGCCGACCTGACCGAGGCCATCCGAAAGGCATCGGTTGATGAGATGCTCCGGTCCATGGATCTATCGGCGGAGATGGCGGTGGAAAAGGTGGTCATGCACCCCAGTGCCATCACGGGCTTGGGGCCGCTGGTGATGGATCTGGCCATGGGGTATGCCAAAGAGAGCATGGAGAAGATGATCGCCTATGGTCGCGGCCTCGGCCTGCGTGTCTGTCTTGAAAACATGTTCCCGCGCTACCGGTCTTTTTTCGAACCCGCCCATTTTTCGGCTCTTTTCGACGAGCACCCCGGCTTGGAAATGACCCTGGACACCGGACATGCCAACATCGACGGCGGCAGAGACAGGATCTTCGAGTTCATCCGGCGACACGGCAGCCGGATCGGCCATGTGCACACCAGCGACAACCGCGGCAAACGCGACGATCATTTGCCCATCGGCGAGGGGAATATCGATTTTCCGGGGGTCATGCGGCGTTTGACCCAAATCGGCTACCGGGGAACGATCACACTTGAAGTCTTTGCCGAAGACAGAAGGAAACTGGCAAAAAGCCGGGACAGGCTTCGGAAACTGGCGGCAAAAAGCGGTGGAAGCAAGCGATGAACCGGATGCAAAGAGGGCGTTGCTTTTCCCCTGGCGAAAACCGAAGGCAGGAAGCTGAAGCCTCGAAGTCGGTGCCAAGTTCCGAACCTGCCGCGACCGGCGTGCCCGGCGGGGTCTATCTTTGCCAGGTGGACGACGGGCTGTCCTGCGGGGCCTGCTGCGGGCTGTATAACCTGCAGGAGGCCGATGAAGATCGGCTGCAGCAAATGCTCCAGCAGCGGACCGAAGCATTTGCCCGCACCCCCCGGCAGATCGAGGCTCTTTCCGATTTCGGCCGAAAGATCACCCAGGACCTCGGAGACCGGTCGCCGATCCCCGGGTTTCATCACTGTCCGTTTCTGGGGTTGATCGGCGAAGACCGCACCCGGGTGGGATGCCTGCTCCACCCCCTGGGGCAAGGAAACGACGGCGTCGATTTTCGCGGGCTGAGCCATTACGGGGGCATGGCCTGCCGGGTGTATTTCTGCCCCTCGCATGAAACCCTGGCGCCGGCCTGGAAGAAGGTCGTGCAAAAAACCGCCGGAGATTGGTACCTGTACGGCCTCGTCATTACCGAAGATGAACTGTTGGCCGGCTTCTTCGGCGCCATAGAAGAAGCCATCGGCCGCCCGCTCAGAGAAGAAGACATGGCCGAAGATCCGGTCTGTGCATCGGCGCTGCGAAAATTTTATCGCCTCAAGTGCAACTGGCCGCACCGGCCCCGGCAAATTGCCGGCCCCGTCAACTACTTTTTCAACGACCGGCAAAGAACCCGGCCGGCGGTGGTCTATCCGCCCTCCTGCTCCCGGCCGTCGCCCTACGATGCGATCTTCAGGGCCCTGGGATCGGCTTTCCATACGGAAGATTCACTCAGGGAAGCAGAACAACAGATCCGGGGGCCGATGTCGTGCATCGCCGATCGGCTGAGCGGCACATAGCGATTCGCACCGCAGGTTTTAAGTTGACAGCCGCTGTGGCCGGTCCAATAGTATTTTTATGAACGAGCAATCACCGCATACCTCCTATCCGGGCACGGTATCCGTGCCGGAGGCGGCCCGCATACTCGGTGTGGCCCGGAAAACCGTTTACGACCTGATCGAGTGGGGAGAGCTCGGGGCTGTTCGGATTCACAGCGCCGTGCGAATCGATCGTGAAGACCTCGAGCGTTTCCAGGCCTCGGGCAAGATCCCCTGATCCGGCCCTGCGGGTTGCCGCCTGTGTTTGACAAAATCGTCTGGCGGTGAAATATCGAAAACATGCCATCGCTTCCGCGATTGATTGCAGTTTCACTTTCCCTATCCAATGGCCGCTTCCTTCGAAAGGGCAATGGGCGCAAACGAAACAGACCGCCCCTCAGACAGTTTGCTTGTCATCTTCCCCGGCTCAACGGAAAGCGAGGAGGCCGTTGCGCTCCTTTCCGACATCGGCATTTACGACCCATACATGGTTCGAAACCGTCTGCGCACCCGGCTTCCTTCGGTTTTCGGACCCTGCAAAAGAGACGAGGTCGCCGGACGGCTCGGGGACCGGCTGGCTTCGTGCGGGGTGAAGTTCATGGCCGTGGCCAGGGATTTTCTGGATGCGCCTTTTGGCGGATTCGATGCGCTGCGGTGCCGGTTTGGGACGGAAACGATCCGGCTCTGGGACGGTGACGCAAAAGAGCGCACCCTGTTCTCCAAGGAGGGGCTCCTGGTCGTAGAAGCCGTCTACGATACGAAAAAGCAGCGGCTGCGGGATTGGCGAGGCAAACGATCCCGGGACCTGGAGCGGTTTTCCGCCGGCCTGGCCGAAACGGCGTTTGCCCCGCCCTTCGGCGAACGGACAGGCGTGCTCTTCCTGCTTCGAACCGGGATGGATGTCGTCCGCTTTGTGGCGGAAAAGGTCGACTTTTCCTTTCTTGGAGAAAGCCGTTCCCTGACGGTTTCCGAAAATTTTCGCCGCCTCCGGGCGCTGCTGGAAGAAAGGTTTGGGCCGGCCTGCCGGGACATGGTGACGTTCGGCATTGGCATCGAGATCCTCACCGAAGAAAACTCCGAGGAAAAAGCGGGCCGCAAAGGACAGCCTCGCCAGATCCAGGTCCGGTCCAATATTTCTTCGGTTCACACCATGGCGCGGCTGCTTTGCTGCCGCTGGCAGCAGGAAAATGGATGGGCTGATCGGGTGTTTCCGCCCTGACGCTGCACAGGAAAGAGGAGGCGACCTCTTGGCATGCCTCCGGTGCTGCCGGAGGCCATGACGGGAAGCACGAAAGAAAGGAGCGTGCCGTGTCGAACCGAATGCGCATTGCCATCAACACCGGAGGGGGAGATGCTCCGGGACTCAACGCGGTCATCGAAGCGGTGGTCATGGCCGCTTCCAATCGCAATTGGGAGGTCTACGGAATCCGGAAAGGATACACCGGGCTGCTCGACACCGACGAGATCGTTCACCTGACTCCGGACAAGGTCCGGCGCATATCGAGCATCGGCGGGACCATCCTCGGCACCACCAACAAGGGAAATCCCTTTGAGTTGCCGGTTCCCAACTTGGCCGGAGACATCGAGCTGCGGGATGTCTCGGACAAGGTGGTGGAAAACTTCCGACGCCTCGGTTTTGACGCGCTCATCGCCGTCGGAGGAGACGGCAGCCTGAACATCGCCTACCGGTTTCAACAAAAGGGAATCCCGGTGATCGGGGTGCCCAAGACCATCGACAACGATCTGGGCGGCACGGTCGTTACCTTCGGCTTTGACACGGCCGTGGGAATCGCCACCGAAGCCATCGACCGTCTTCACTCCACAGCCAAATCCCACGACAGGATCATGGTCGTGGAGGTGATGGGGCGCCATGCCGGATGGATTGCATTGAACAGCGGCATCTCCGGAGCCGCCCGGGTGATCTTGATTCCTGAAATTCCCTTTGATATCGGGATGGTCTGCGAACACATCCTGGAAGACGAGCTGTTGGGCGAGCGGTATGCCATCGTGGTGGCGGCAGAAGGGGCTGCCCCGGCGGGAGGTGCGGCCGTGAGCAAGGGCAATGGAGAAATCGGCCGCCAGGACGTGCTGCTGGGGGGCATCGGAGAATGGGTGGCCGAGCAGATTCGGCAAAGAACCGGCAAGGACACCCGATCGCTGGTCCTCGGTCATCTTCAGCGCGGCGGATCGCCCACCACTTTCGATCGACTTCTCGCCCTTCGCTTCGGGGCCGCCGCAGTCCGGATGATCGAAAAAGAGGAGTTCGGATGCATGGTGGCGCTGGAACCGCCCACGGTGCGGTCAGTGCCTTTGGAGCAGATCATCGGCACCATTCGCGGGGTTCCCCTGGATGGGGATACCCTCCAGACGGCCCGGGACATCGGCATCTGCTTCGGGGACAGGCCGGCCTAATCCGGATGGTTTATGAAAGGGATTATACGGAATGCTCCAGTATTTGGGAGGGGGGTCGAGGGATATCGAATCTCCTGCCGGCCAAAACTCGCCATGAAGGCCGCGTAAAGACGGCCGATGACGGAATGCTTTGCAAAGACCCTCGGCAAATCGTAAAGTCTGGGCTCTTTCCAACTGAAGCACCGCGGCCGTCTCAACGCGGCCTACCTGGCTCAAACAGTTGCCCGGCATCCGATCCGAGACCCCTCGGCCCCCCTTCCGGGTCAATTGCAGCTTTGAAGAGATCCGGATTCATGAAATATCCGGGCTAACTGCACGATGGATTCGTTACTGCTGACCAACATTCGAAACCCAAAGAATCGGAAATGATCATCGGGTCAATGCCGAATAGGAAGGGGCTTGCCGAGCCCCGCCATTTTTTCGACGCCGGGATTCGGTTCGAATGCCGGCGCTGCGGCGCATGCTGCACCGGCGAGCCGGGAACGATCTATGCCGCCGTCGATGAAATCGATGCGATTGCCGCGTATCTGGACATTTCCACCGCGGCGGTGAAGACCCGGTACGGATATCCATACCGGGACAGCATCAGTTTTCGGGAAGAAGCCGACGGCCGGTGCTGCTTTTACGAAAACGGCTGCCGCATCTATCCGGTCCGGCCCCGGCAGTGCTGCACCTATCCGTTCTGGTTCGACATCATGAGATCGGAGAAACGATGGAGGAAGACCGCCCGTGAGTGTCCGGGCATCGGAAGGGGAAGGCTGTTTCCCCGGGAGGAAATCCTGGCGCGCATCGAAGAGTCCTATCCGTCTCCACTAAAAGATAAGTAAATGGTTGATTGGTTGATTGGGTTGTTTTCCGAAGTGATGCGTCTGAGCTCTTGTTCAAATCGACTTGCAATCTCTTGTGTTCCCATTCGACCAATCATCGATTCGACCAATCACTACAGGAAGACATGCAACGAAAGCGGACCATCGTTGATGCTTCTTCAGCTATTTTGCTGGCCAAGGCCCATCTTTTCAGGTGCCTGACCGCAACCTATCATGTGGTGATGGCAGAGACTGTATACAGCGAAATCAGTCGAAATGGATACCCGGGTGCCCGCCGTTTTGCCGCAGCGCGCCGCGAAGGGTCGATCCGGGTGATTGCCTCCCAAAGCGATGATGGACCGGAGGCTGAATCCGTATTGACCGGCCCGGGGGAAAGGGAGACGATACGGCTTTTTTCACGGGGAGAAGGGGATTTTATCGTCATCGACGATCGTAAAGGCGCCTCTTTTTGCCGAAACGCCGGGATTCCCTATATCAATGCGCTGCTCTTTCCGCGAATCCTTATGGTGTCCGGGAAGCTGTCGGACAGCGAATATTGCAGGCTGACCGAAAGTCTTCTCAGCTTCGGCCGCTATTCACAAAAGATTGTCTCGGCGGCCGCCGATGCATCACGGGAGCGGCTCGGCCGCTTTTTGCCGACATGATTCTCTCCGCCGCCCAGCCGTATTTTGCCCCTTATCCCGGCATTTATCCCCAGCTCTGGGGAGAGTTCATAGGGAACCTGTCGACCTTCGACCTGCTGTTTTGCTGCGGTCCCCGGGCGGGAGCCGTCATCCGGCAAAGACCATGACAGCATGAGGAATTATGGATCGTTGAAGTTTGCCAAGAAAGGAGCATCGCGATGGGATCAAGGATAGATCGGTGGATCAAGGACCGCTGCTATATCGATGGTGAGTGGGTGGCGGCGGAAGACGGCAAAACGATGCAGGTGCTCGATCCGGCCAATGGATCAGTGGTGGGAACCGTGCCCTCTCTTGCCGAGGCACAGATCGACGCGGCGGTGGCCGGCGCCCAGAGGGCGTTTGCGCCGTGGCGGGAAAAGACGGCAAAAGAGCGGGCAGCGATTCTGCGCCAGTGGCACGATTTGATCATGGCCAATCAGGAAGAACTGGCCCACCTGATGACCCGTGAGCAGGGAAAACCCCTGACCGAATCCCGCGGGGAAATCGCCTATGCCGCTGCCTTCATCGAATGGTTCGCCGAAGAAGGAAAGCGGCTATACGGAGACGTGGTGCCCACCCACCAGGGCGACAGCCGCATCCTGGTGTTGAAACAGCCGGTCGGGGTGTGCGCCGCCATCACGCCGTGGAATTTTCCGTCCGCCATGATTACCCGCAAGGCAGGCCCGGCCCTGGCCGCCGGCTGCACCATGATCGTCAAACCGGCGAGTCAGACGCCGCTGTCGGCCCTGGCCCTGGCCGAGCTGGCCGATATGGCCGGTATTCCTGCCGGCGTATTCAATGTGGTGACCGGGGATTCCGGGCGGATCGGACAGGTCTTGACCGGGGATTCCCGGGTGCGGAAACTTACGTTCACCGGATCTACGGCGGTAGGAAAGAAACTGATCGAGCAGTGCGCCGGTACCGTGAAAAAGGTCTCCATGGAGTTGGGCGGCAACGCCCCCTTTATCGTGTTCGACGACGCGGACCTGGATGCCGCCGTCAAGGGGGCGGTCGCTTCCAAGTATCGCAATTCGGGGCAGACCTGTGTCTGTGCCAACCGCTTGCTGGTCCAGGAAGGCATCTACGAGGCGTTTGCCAACAG
Source organism: uncultured Desulfobacterales bacterium (assembly GCA_965602445.1). Lineage (GTDB taxonomy): Bacteria > Desulfobacterota > Desulfobacteria > Desulfobacterales > CAFBRK01 > JAIPEL01. The sequence goes on from CBFCZJ010000055.1 coordinate 9,758, forward strand.
GCTGGCCGCGGAGGTGGCTTCCCTCAAGGTTGGAAACGGGCTCGAAGAAGGGGTGGAGCAGGGGCCGCTGATCGACATGAAGGCGGTGGAAAAGGTGGAGGGGCTGATTGCGGACGCGGTCTCGGACGGAGCGCGAATCGTATCCGGCGGACGGCGCCACACCCTGGGCGGCACCTTTTTCGAGCCGACCCTGCTTGCCGATGTGACCGGTGCCATGCGCATCGCGCAGGAAGAGATCTTCGGTCCGGTGGCCCCGCTGTTCCGTTTTGCCGAAGAAGGCCAGGCCATTGAAATGGCCAACGACACGCCCTACGGGCTGGCGGCCTATTTCTACAGCAGGGACATCGGCCGGATCTGGCGGGTTTCAGAAGGACTGGAGTACGGCATCGTGGGGGCCAACACCGGCATCATTTCCACGGAAGTGGCGCCTTTCGGCGGGATGAAGGAATCGGGAATCGGCAGGGAAGGGTCCCGGTACGGCATCGATGAATTCGTCGAGATCAAGTACGTTTGTCTCGGGGGGATCCAATCGCCGGCGTGATTTGATTCCTATATTTTGGAAAGTAGGCTTTCAGTCGCCGGTTCATTGGCCCAGCCGCCGGCAGCGCCGGAGGCAGGGCTTTGACAACGATACGAATTTATTGTACATTTAAACAAAAGGGTTTGGATCCTTCCGCCCTGACGTAATCCGCCCCGGTTTCTGGGGCAACCGGATATCTCGTCCAGCGCGGGAAGCGCATCGACTGTAGACTCCAGCGGAGGCTGCCCGCCGCCGCCGACAACCGGTTCTGAAAATGCCTCTGTATGATCTGACCGAGTTTCTCAAGCTCTCTTCGGTGCTCAACTACAACCTGAGCGCCGCCTCTTTGAACCGCTACAACGTGCTGCTGTTCATCCTCGAAGAAAAGCGCCTGCACTCCAAGGAAAAACAGGACCGGCAATACAAGAGCATCATCATGGAATCCCTCGGGTTTCTCTTCGGGGCGTACAGCCAGAAGCGGAGAAGACTGGGCCCCATGGCGGTGATTCATCCGATCCGGACGGCCGCGCTATACTGCAGAGCCGTACCGCGGATCGGTGCCGTCGATCTGCTTACGGCGCTGTTTCATGACCTGCTAGAGGACATCCACCCCGGCAAGTTCGAAAACAGCCTTTGGAAAGAGATGGAGTCGGCGCTGTTCGCGATTCTCAAACGACTGGGGCCGCGAAACGAGCAGTGGTTGACAGAGAATCTGCTCCACCTGACGAAATTGGAAGCAGAGTCCTATTATGAGTATATCGGCCGTTTGCTCGACCACTGCCAAGATTCCACGGAGCTGGTCCAGATCAAACTGGCCGACCGTCTCGACAATACACTGGACATGCGGATCGACCTGCGGGACCCTCTGGAAGGGATCGATTTTTTCCAGACGATCTTTCAGATTCTGTACGTCCCCAATTACCGGCCGCAAAACAATGAGCCACATCCCACCACATCTACGGTGCTCAACGGTGCCCGGCGGCTGCACCAGCTTTTCAAAAACGCGGTACTGCTGTCGCTTGTCCGCCGCAAAATCGAGCGCCGCTCTGCCCACAGCTTTCGAGCGCTTTTCGATGCGGTGGCCACCGCCAGCCTCAGGGAAGCCCAGCGAACGCTTTTGCACCTGATCCGCCACCACCAGACCGACATCGGCCAGCAGCGAACGCTCTTCTTCGAGGCCATGGAGTACTGCTATCGGGGGCGGATCGACCTGGTGACCAAACCGGACAGCCGCTATCTGCTCGACGGGCTTTTTTCCACCTACTTTGCCTTTCCCGGCAAAAAAGAGCTCGGGCAAAGACTCGATCTGCTGTATCAGAACAAGCCGCTGATGCTCGAAGCGTCCCTTGCTTTTATCACGATTTTTTTAAGCTTTCTCAATGACGAGCGCTTTTACGTCAAAGGCATCAGCGCAAAGGGCATAAAACCAAAGTAAAATCGCTTCGCGCTCATACAAAATCCCGGATTCATTCCGTGGCACGTAAATTCGAAATGATCACCCAGACAGAAGGAGCCGCGACTTGTACACCATAAAAGACATCCTCGCTCTGGCGGTGCAGATCGAAAGCAATGGAGAAGAGATCTACCGCAGGGCCCTTCACCGCTGTACATCCAAGGAGCTGGCCGAGCTGCTTTCCTGGATCGCAGAAGAAGAGGCCCGGCACGGGGAATGGTTCGAGGAGATGGGCCGCAGGGCAGCCCCCGAACCTGTCGAAGGGCCCCTGGAGAAGACGGCAAGGATCATGCTTCGATCCTCGATGGAGGGCCAGTCCTTTTCCCTTGACGAAGCCGACTTGTCCCAGGTCGACGAGGCCGAACGGCTTTTGGGCATGTCCATCGAATTCGAAGAGGATACCATTGCCTTCTATCAAATGATGCGCCCCTTTCTCCAGGATCCGGAAGCCATCGAGGTCCTGGACCGGATCATCGAGGAAGAGCAGCGGCACATTGAAAAGCTTGGCGCCCTGAAAGAGGAGTTGACCCCCGTTGAAGACGGATCCTAATCATCGAACAGCGCGGGGAGGCTTGAAAACAGAAAGCGAGGTTTTTTCGCCTCCCAGCTTCCCAGCTTCCCAGCATCCCAGCAAAGAAAATCTGTCCTGAAGGAACCTCCCATGACTTTCAAAAAATACGAGCTGCCCGCCGACGCCTTGAGATCGATCTGCGAACCGAAGAAATTTTCCTTCCGCAGTACCGCCGAAATCCAGCCTCTGGAAGGGGTGATCGGTCAAAAGCGGGCCGTTCAGGCGATCGAATTCGGCCTGGAGATGAACAGCGCCGGATACAACATTTGCGTTACCGGGGCGGAGGGAACCGGAAAAAAAACCATTGTCAGCCAGATCGCCGGCGAACATGCCAAACGCCGCAAGCCTTCCGTGGACTGGTGCCTGGTCAACAACTTCAGGGACGAATACCGGCCGATCGCCGTGGCCGTTCCCACCGGCAGGGCCAGTCACTTCAGCCGGAAAATGGACAAGATCATCGAAGGACTCCAAAAAACCATTCCCGAAGCCTTTGCCGGCGAGACCTTTTTGAAGAAAAAGGCCGACATCCAGAAAAAGCATGCCCGGCGCCAATCCCGCCTGCTCTCCCGAATCGAGGTCATGGCCGCGGAAAAAGACATCCATGTGTCCCAGAGCGACAGCGGACTGGGCACCGTTGTCTTGAAAGAGGGTGAACCGATGTCCCGGGAGCAGTTCGAAGCGCTTTCGGCAGAAGAGCGCAGGAGAATCGAAAAAAACCTGCGCCTCATCAACCGTGAGCTTGAGGGCGCGGCAGGAAAGATCAGCCGGATCGGGCAGTCCCTTCACGAAGAGATCGAAAAACTGGTCGATGCCGAAACCCGCACGCTGCTGCGGCAGCAATTTACGCCGCTTCGGGAGGAGTTCAGGGGGCTGGACCCGGTTCTGTCCTATCTGGACGCCGTGGAACAGGACATCGTCGAAAACGTCCAGGATTTCGTGCCCGAAAACGGGGGTCCTGCCGAAGGGGGCAAGACCGGGGCCTCCGGCATCGATTCGGCGCTGAAGAGATACGAGGTCAATGTTCTTGTGGACAGAAGCGGCCAAAGAGGCGCCCCGGTGATCTACGAATCCAATCCGACCTACACCAATCTTTTCGGACAGATCGAAAAGCGTGCGGCGATGGGCTCGATGGCCGCCGATTTTACCATGGTCCAGGCCGGTTCGCTGCTGAAGGCCGACGGTGGATACCTGATTCTGGAAATCGAGCCGGTGCTGACAAACAACTTCGTCTGGGACGCTCTCAAAAGGACGCTGCAGAACAACTGCCTTGCCATCGAGGACATGGCCTCCGAACTTGGATATATTTCGGCCTTTTTAAGGCCGGAACCGATCCCTGTCGATGTCAAGGTGATCCTGATCGGCAGTCCGTGGCCGTTTCAACTGCTCCAGGAGACCGACTCCAAGATGAGCAAGATTTTCAAGGTGAGGGCCGATTTCGACGACGAGGTGGCCAGAAGCGATCAGACCGAGCAGCAGTACGCGGGCTTCATCGCGCGGGCGTGCGCCCAGGAGGGGCTTCTTCCCTTCACCAACCGGGGGGTTGCCGCCATCGTGGAGTTCGGCCAAAAAGCGGTGTCCGACACCCGGAAGCTGTCTTTGCGCTTCGGTCCGATCATGGCCCTGCTCGAGGAGGCGGACTACTGGGCCCGAAAGCGCGGGGGCCGTGCGGTCACCGATCGGGACGTGGTCCGGGCCTTCAAGGAGCATCATTTCCGCTACAATCTGGTGGAGGAAAAGGTCCAGGAGGCTTTTGACGACGGCACGCTTCTAATGGACGTGGATGGTGAGGAGGTCGGCCAGGTCAACGCCCTGTCCGTCTACCAGGTCGGGGGCTTCTCTTTTGGACGGCCCACCCGCGTTACCGCAGAGGTGTTCATGGGCCGAAAGGGGATGATCAACATCGAAAGAGAGGCGGACCTCAGCGGAAGCACCCACGACAAGGGTGTACTGATCCTTTCCGGCTGTCTGGGCCGCATTTTTGCCCGACGGTTTCCCCTGGCCCTGTCCATCAGCCTGACCTTCGAGCAGAGCTACGACGAGATCGACGGAGACAGCGCCTCATCCACGGAGCTCTACGCCATTGTGTCGAGCCTGGCAGAGGCGCCGATACGCCAGGGTATCGCGGTTACCGGTTCGGTCAACCAGAAGGGGAAAATCCAGGCCATTGGCGGGGTGAACCAGAAGATCGAAGGCTACTTCGATGTCTGCAGCGCCCGGGGCCTGACCGGGCGCCAGGGGGTGATCATTCCCCGGGCCAACGAAAACAACCTGATGCTCCGACGGGATGTGGTCGAGGCGGTCCGGGATGGAAAATTTCACATCTACCGGGTGGAGACCGTCGAGGAAGGGCTGGAGATTCTCACCGGCCAGACCATCGGTGAGCCGGATGCAGACGGCCGCTACGGCCCGGACACCCTTTACGGGCGTGCCCAGCAAAAACTGGAGGAGTATGCCCGCCGCTCCATGCGAATGCGCGGAGATGAAGGTGAAGACCGGGAGCTGCACCCGGCCGGATAAAGATATCCCCTGGTGTCCAATCAGAAACGATCTACTCGATCCGTCTCGGAGGCAGCGCCGGGTTGACGTATGGGGCGATCAGCGCGGCCAGC
>CBFCZJ010000056.1:0-14828 GCA_965602445.1 uncultured Desulfobacterales bacterium
GCCGCCTGGGAGTCAGCCGGGTGACCGTCTGGAAGCGCATGAAAAAGCACGGCCTATAGGGATTGTCATGATTTGTCTCCAGTTGGGCTGCCACCTCTTGTTCAGCGCGATGACCGTTCTTGACGATGAAAAGGTGGTATGACAATCCCTATTTAATTAATGATGGTTTCATAAAAAGTCCGAAATTCTCTTTTTTCGTCATTCCCCAGAAAGCGGGAATCCAGTGCTTTTGATAAGTTCTGGATTCCCCCGGAAAGACGCTTCGGGCACTTTTTACGATTTCATCATCAATAAAAATCAAAAAAAATCCCGCGTCCGACAGGACGCGGGATTTTTGCGCCAGCGAATTTATTTGCCGAAAATCTTCTCAGGGCGGGTCGTGTCGCCGGTGGCGTTGGGGTAGCCCGGGTAAATGTAAGCCTTGGTATCGGTTTTTTCCAGCTCCTCGGCCTCTTCCATGAACTCGTTGAAGCGGCTTTTGACTTCGTAAAATCCGTGCCACCAGGCATAGTCCGGCGCCATCATCATGGCCCCCATGCGGGCGCGGCGCCCTTCATGGTGCCACAACTCGTAGTACTGCAGCTCCAGGTGCTCGTCGAAAAACTTGGTCTGGTCGAGCAGCCCCTTTTCATACAACTCGTCCAGCCTGGCCTTGGCCGGCTTGTAGTAGACCTCGTTGTACTCTTCCACCGCCTTGTCGAACCCGTCGTAAAAGTCATTGATCCACGAGTCTCCGTGGCACTGACGGCAGATGTTTTTCATCTTTTCTCGTTCGGTCTTCCAGTCGGTGTCGGCCGGAAACGCCGCAAACTCGGAAGGACGAATCGTCAGCGGCGCCTGCGTCTCCCAGGAAAGCCGTTCGGTCACGTCGTGGCTGGTGTTCACCTTGCCCGAGCCGGACATGTGGCAGCCCGCGCAGGTGGGGGCCCGATAGTCGACCCCGGCGGTCCAGGTGCCGCCGGCCGCATCGAAATTGTACTCGTCTTTGTAGGCATGGTACATGGTCCCGTGTTTGGACTCTTCGTAGATCTCGATCTGCGGATGGTCCGGCCCCAGGTGGCACTGGTCGCAGGCTTCGGGCATTCGGGCCTCGCCGACCCGGAAACGATGCCGGGTGTGGCACGAGGTGCACGACCCCTTGCTTCCGTCCAGATTCAGTCGACCGACGCCGACATTCGGCCAGGTGTCCGGATCGAGGTTGCCCTGGTCGTCGATGGCGAGCACGGTCCCGTGGCAGTTGAAACAGCCGGTCTTTCGCTCGTTGTCCGAATTCATCCCCTTGTTGAGCCAGGGGTCGATCTTCCAGATGATCTCCAGGGTGTTGGCATGCTTGGAGCGGCTATACTGGGTCGCCTCGTCAGGATGGCACCGGGAGCAGTCCTTGGGCGTCACCACCGATGCGATCGCCACTTTGTACTTGGACTCGCCGTAGGGAAGGTCCGAGCGGCCGTAGTACTGCTCATGACCCTTGGCAGTGTCCCGGTCCCCGGGCTGGATCAGGTGGCAGTCCAGACAGGTGATGTTGGCGTTGGCGTGGCGGCTTTTCGACCAGTCGGTGAAGATACCGGGGGTGGTTTCCCGGTGGCACTCGATGCAGGCAACCCCCTCGGGCGGGATGCTCCGCTCGATCCGGTATTCTTTCACCTTGGGGAAATTGGGCTGCTGGGCCGGCGCATCCGCCGGAGCGATGAAGAGCATTGTCGCCATCGCCATGAGAACGAAGGCCGGCAATAAAATCGGTCTTTTCATGTTGTCGCTCCTTTCCCCTTGCTGGTTGAAAATGCGTCACCGTGCGTTCGCAATTTGAAGAAGGATCATCGAAACGATCCGCAGTCAATTCAGCCTGCCGTTTCAGAGATCTTCCAGACGGAGTCCTTTGGCCTGGTAAGGCAGATTCCCATACTGCCGGAATTCGACCGTGAGTCGGTCGTTGTGCACCAGGTCGTAGTGGCAGTCGACGCAGCGCTTCTCAAAACCGGGCCGGGCATAGATCACCGACCGGTGAGCCCGCATGGCCCCCCGCTTGTATGGCATGTAAAGCAGGTTTCGATGGCACTTCTGGCACTGGTCGTTGTCGAAAAACTCGTATGCCGCTTTGCGGTTTTTTTCACGGTCGTATTCTTCGATGATGAAGTGTTTCACCACGTCCTTGGCGCCGTGGTAGGTTTTGGCAAAGAAAAAATCAAAGGTGTCGTGGGGGGCGGGAAGGTGGCAGTCCATGCAGTCGGCGACGACCCCGGATGCGTTGTTGACATGGGTCGAGTTTCGCCACTCCTGCACCGCCGGCTTGATTTCATGGCAGCTGGCGCAAAACCCCGGAGTGGAGGTGCGCACCATCGTAAAATAGGTCATGGAAAAGAGGGGAAAGGCAACGACAACGCCCACGGCGACCCAAATGGCGACTTTTGCATATCGGTTCATGGTGCCGGCCTCACGAAGAGAAACAGGTTTGGAGCGCGGCTGTCAGAACAGAACAAAACCCCAGGCGAGATGATTTTTTATATCATACATTTGGTATCTAACCCAGCATTGACTTACGTCAAGGGAAAAAAACGAATCGATGTTAGATTTCAAGGTTTTACAGGTCGGCATGGGGCCGAACGGCCATGGCCGAGGTCAGCAGATTGCCGGGAGTCGTCACCTCAAGCCTCCATTTTTGACACGTTTCCAATCCTGCCTTACTATCACTTAATCAATGGACAGGAAAACCAACAAAAAACGGCGTTTTTTGCCCGGCGCCAATCATCGGGGGGAAGATGGCGATGGATGAATCCGCTGCCAAAGGACATGACGCATGCAAACTGGATGCAGAAACCGCAGCCTCTCATCGGGAAAAACTGGCCGCGGTGGCTGAAACCATCATCGACCACTGCGACGACGAGCAGTGTTTCACCCACATCGATTATGAGCCGATCCCTTCAGAGGGCTACGTCGCCGAAGTCATCTCCGGCTTCCGGGAAATTCTTTTCCCGGGATTTTACAGCCGGGAGAAACTCGACCCGGTCAACCTGAAATACACCGTGGGACAGAAGGTGTCGGTGTTATACGACCTGCTGGCCGAACAGATCACCCACAGCGTCCGCCATGAATGCTTCCGTCACGACCTGCCGTGTGCCGAATGCGAAGAAAAGGGCCATACCATTGCGCTGAAAGTTCTGGAAAGCATCCCGGAGCTCCGGCGAATTCTGGCCACCGATGTGCTGGCCGCCTACGACGGCGATCCGGCAGCCAAAAGCTACGATGAAATTATTTTCAGCTACCCGGGCATCCATGCCATCACCGTGTACCGAGTGGCCCACCGGCTCTTCGAACTTGGCGTCCCCCTTCTGCCCCGGATCATGACCGAGGCCGCCCACGGCGCGACCGGAATCGACATTCACCCCGGGGCCCGCATCGGGGAACGATTCGTGATCGACCACGGCACCGGGGTGGTCATCGGCGAGACGACCGAAATCGGCCGCAACGTCCGAATTTACCAGGGGGTTACCTTGGGTGCGCTTTCCCTGCCCAAGGACGCCGGGGAGAAATACCGCGGCAAAAAGCGCCATCCGACCATCGAAGACGATGTCATCATTTACTCTGGGGCGACCATCCTCGGCGGCAATACGGTGATCGGCGCCCGATCGATCATCGGCGGAAACGTGTGGCTCACCGAATCGGTTCCGCCGGACACCAGGGTGCTCATCAAAGAACCCCAGCTGATCTACAAATAAATGCCACGGGCCGGTTCGCTGGCGCAAACCGGTCCATGGCATTTATATGAGTAAAGAAGGAGACTTAAGATGAGGATATTTTCGGATGTGGTGGAGACAATTGGGAAAACGCCGCTGGTGCGGCTCAATCGCATCGCCGAAGGGCTCAAGGCGGAGGTGCTGGCCAAGCTGGAGTTTTTCAATCCCGCCGGCAGCGTCAAGGACCGGATTGCCGGTGCAATGATCCGGGCGGCCGAGTCCGAGGGAAAGATCGGCCCGGATACCCGCATTGTCGAACCCACCTCCGGCAACACCGGCATCGCCCTGGCTTTTATCTGCGCCGCCAAAGATTACCGCCTCACCCTGACCATGCCCGACACCATGAGCGAGGAGCGCAAAAAACTGCTGCGCCACCTCGGAGCCGAAATGATCCTCACCCCCGGAGACGACGGCATGAAAGGGGCCATCGCGGCAGCAGAGCAGATTCTTGCCAAAGACCGGAACGCGTTTATGCCCAACCAGTTCGCCAATCCGGCAAACCCGAGGGTGCACCGGGAAACCACGGCGCAGGAGATCTGGAGCGACACCGATGGAACAGTGGACATCTTCGTGGCCGGGGTCGGAACCGGCGGAACCTTGACCGGCGTGGGGCAGTTTCTCAAGGGAAAAAAGCCCGAGGCCCGCATCATTGCCGTGGAACCGGCCGGATCGCCCGTCTTGTCTGGAGGCGCCCCCGGAAAGCACAAAATCCAGGGAATCGGGGCCGGGTTCGTGCCGGAGGTGCTCGACCGGTCGATCATCGACGAGGTCATCACCGTGGAAAACGACGACGCCTTTGAAACCGCCCGACGTCTGGCCGACAAGGAGGGGCTGCTTTGCGGCATCTCTTCGGGCGCCGCCGCATGGGCGGCCCTGACCGTGGCCCGGCGCCCCGAATCCGCAAACAAGCGCATCGTCACGCTCCTGGCAAGCACCGGGGAGCGGTACATCAGCACGGACCTGTTCAAGAAGGAAGAACCATAGCAGGCATTTTGAAGCGGTCGCGGCTGCCGACCTTTTATAAAAGCGCGTCAGCGGTTTTATCAGGGAACGATGCCGACCACCAAACGGCCTTCGACCGTCCCCTTTCGGACCGGGTGCTGCTCCTGGGCCGTGGCCCGCGGGACCTCTTTGGAGACGTAGTCATAGAGCTCGTCGACCGTGACGAGTCCGTCTCCATCGACATCGGCCGGGCCTTTGAGCCCCTGGAGAAGAAAATGGGAAAAAACGCCGTGGCCGAGCTCGGTCTTTTCGGCGCTGACCTCGTTTGCCCCGCTGGCGGTGAGAATGACCCGGCCCTTTCCGCTGGAAAGTCTTTCAAGGAACGCATCGGAGATCTGGGACCGGAAACCGGGCATGGAAACGGTTCTTCCCCCGGCGGCCCCGCTGTAGCAGGCATCGACGATGAACACCAGCCGCTCGGCCCGGATGCGCCGGAAGATGTGGGAGACTTCCCGCATGGGAAGGGCTGACGCATACAGGTCACTGGGATCGGCTTCCACGGGCAGCAGGTATTTTTCCAGCCCGTCTCCGTCCGGAGACGAGACATCCCTCTCCGCCGCCCCGTGGCCGGCGAAAAAAATCAGCACCGTGTCCTGCTCTCCGGCCCGGCTTTTCAGATGGGTTCCCATGGCGCTCCTGAGCTGGGGCAGCGTGGCCTCCGCATCGAGCAAAAGCAGGACGTTTTCCTCCGGGACCTGGTTCTGCTCAATCAAAATCCGGTAAAAGGCCCGGGCATCGTCCACCGCATAGGACAGGGGGCGCACGCTGCGGTAGGCGTTGATTCCCACCACCACCGCCCACAGGTTCCGCCGCCGCTCGATCCGCTCCAGGGTCACCGTGCGCATTGCCTCGGCGCCCTCGGTGTCGACCGCGCGGACGACGATCCGATTCTCTCCCTCGGAAAGCGCCACGGTTCTGCGAAGCTCCACCCTTCTTTGCCGGTGCGCACCGGCCACCACTACTCCCCGGTCTTCACCCTGGGAAAGCGGCCTTCCGTTGACAAGGATCTCCACCCGCTCGATGCCGTCGTCGTCTTCGGCCACCAGGGACAGCGTCACCTGCCGGGCCTCTGTTTGACCGCCGTCTGCGGGCTCGGCGATCACCACCACCGGGGGTTTTCCATCGCTCTTTTCCAGCCGGGAAAGCAGCTCCTGCTCGCGGCCTTCAAAGGCGTCGATCTCCGCGGACAGTGCTTGCGACCGATTTCTTTCCTCTTCCAACGCCATCTGGGTTTCCTCGAGCTTGTCAAGCATCGCGGTCAGCTCGGCCATCTTCGCCTGGAGCCTGGCGACCTGATCGTCCTCCTGGCCCTGACTTACAGCGGCTTTCTGCTCAATCGGTCGCTTCTCTGTCGACGCCGCCGGTTCCGCCGGATTGGAAACCGCAGCGGTTTTTGCTTCGGCATCTTTCTGGATCAGGTCGATCTGCTTGCGGGTTTTTTCCAGCTCTTTTTCGGTGTCGGCCCGGAACGTCGAAATCTCGATGATCCTTTGGGTCTGGGCCAAAACATAGGCAAGGGGCTTGTTTTCCGGGTTCTGCCGGATCAACATCTCCAGGGTGTCCTCGATGCGGCGCCAGTCGTCGGTGTCCCAGACGATGACGTTCACGTAAAAGGCGCCGGTATCATGTTCGTAACTGGACCGGTTTCTCGGTTCTCCCAGGCTGTCGACTGGGCCCTGCCTGTATCCAAAATGCAGCTCCCCGCCCTTGTCAGGTCTTTTCCACGTCGTCGCATTGGCGCCTGTCAAAAGGGGGGTAAAATAGGGATTGTCGCCCACCCGTGCCAGCAGCGGCCAGCCCAATTCAGGACGGACATTGCGCCACTTGCACCTTCCATTGGGGCAGTAGTCGAATCTTCCCTCGGCCATAATGGTATAGCGCTCCCCTTCGCGGATCATCAGGCCGGTCGGCTGCATCCCGGCCGCCCCGGCCGGAAGGCGGAAGGCTTTATAAGCGCGAATCGAGGAAGGAAGCGGATCGGGCATCTTGATCGAAGAACCGGCGCAGCCGAAGAGCAGCAAAAGAGATAGCAAAAGAAAAACGCAGCAGCCTCCAGGCGAAAAAAAGGCGGCCAAGGCCCTCCGATCCATGGAATCTCTCCCCTTTAGCTGGACTTTTTCAATGCGATCATCCCCTGGCACCTCCGGGGACCGCCGGTCGGGAGGCACAGATGGAACACTCCCTCACCCCCATGGTTCAGATCTCCAGCAGCATTCTCTCCGGATCCTCGATGAACTCTTTGATTCGCCGAAGGAAAGTCACCGCCTCTTTGCCGTCCACCACGCGGTGGTCGTAGCTCAGGGCCACGTACATCATGGGACGGATCACGATCTCGTCGTCGACCACCACCGGTCTTTTTTCGATCTTGTGCATGCCCAGGATGCCGCTCTGGGGAGTATTCAAAATCGGGGTACTGAGCAAGGAGCCGAAGACCCCGCCGTTGGTGATGGTAAAGGTGCCGTCCTCCAGATCGGAGAGATCCAGCCGGTTTTTCTTGATCTTTTCCACGAAGTCGACAATGGCTTTTTCCAGCTCGGCAAAGCTCTTTTTTTCCGCATTCCGGATCACGGGAACCACCAGGCCCCGGTCGGATCCGACGGCGACGCCGATATTGTAGTAGTCGTGGTAGACGATGTCTTTTCCCTCGATGTAAGCGTTGATCTCGGAAAATTCCTTGAGCGCCTCCACGCAGGCCTTGATAAAAAAGGACATGAACCCTAAGGAAATGTTGTACTGCTTTTGAAACGGTTCTTTGTACCGGGCCCGGATGGCCATGGCCCGGCTCATGTCGATCTCGTTGAAGGTGGTGAGCATCGCCGTGTTCTGCCGGGCCTCCAGGAGGCGCGCGGCGATGCGCTGCCGGATCGGGGACATCTTCTTGCGCCGGACACCTTCCTCTGCCGCCGGCTTTTCTTCGGCTTCCTTCTTCGCTCCAGGCGCCTCTTTTTCCGGTTCGCTTTTTTCCAGGTGCAAAAGCACGTCTTCCTTGGTGATGCGGCCGCCCGGCCCGGTGCCGGATATGTCCTCCGGATCGAGATCCTTTTCCTCGATCAGCCGCCTGACAGCGGGGGAAAGCAAACGGTCTGCATCCTGCCGGGAAGGCGGCGGCTTTTCCTCCTTTGGCTGTTTGGGTGAATCTTCTTCGGCCGGGGCCTCGGCGGGCTTCGGTTCTTTTTTCTTTTCCGCTTCTTCTTTTCCCTTGGCCTCCCTACCCCTACTCTCTTCTTTGGCCGGCGCCTTTTCTTCAACCGATTCAGCGGCTTCGGTGTCGATCGTGGCCACCACCTGGCCGATGGAGACTGTTTCGCCTTCGGACACCTTGACGGTCAGCACCCCGGCAGCCTCGGCCTCCACTTCGAGGGTCACCTTGTCGGTTTCGATAACAAAAAGCGGCTCGTCCTTTTGGACATTGTCTCCGTCTTTCTTGTACCATTCGGCGATAACCGCTTCCTGCACCGACTCTCCCACGCTGGGAACTTTGACTTCGATCTGCATGGTTTCTCCCGTTCATCGGTCTGGCAGTGTATTAGACCTTGTTTTGGTCATTCGGTCATTCGAATTTTGAATTTCGTGCTTCGATTTTTTTTGCTTCGGGCTGAAAGGCAGCGCCAATTGCCTATGACCGGGTCCTGAGGACCAGGATTGTGAAACTGCATTCAGCTTCGACAGCCGGTACAAGCAGGATTTTCGAGACCGCCTCTACTCTTTCGGGGCCGGTCCGACAGCCTCTTCGATGATCGCAGCCTGCTGTCTGCGATAGATCGCAGGAAATCCGGTTGCCGGGCTGGCCGCCGCGGGCCTTCCCACGTAGTCGATTTCCTGCCCGATCAGGGCCTGAAGCCGATGGCGCAGGAAAAACCAGGCACCCATGTTTTCAGGCTCCTCCTGCACCCAGGACCACCGCGGGGCCTTCTTGAAGGCGGAAGCCACCTCTTTGAGCCGCTCTTCCGGAAACGGATAAAACTGTTCGATCCTCACAATGGCGATCTTTTTTTCCAGTTCCCGGCGCCGTTTGAAAAGCTCGTAGAAAATCTTCCCGCTGCACAGCAGCACCCGCTCGGGGGATTTGATCTTCTCTCTTTCTTCGATCACCGTCTGAAACTTGCCTTCGGACAGGTCCCGGATCGAAGAGACGGCCATGGGGTTGCGCAGCAGACTTTTCGGGGTCATGACCACCAGCGGTTTTCGGTACCGGGCCAGGGCCTGGCGCCGGAGCAGGTGAAAATACTGTGCCGGTGTGGTCGGGTTGCTAACGATCATGTTGTCGTCTGCGCAGAGCTGCAGAAACCGCTCCAGCCGTGCGCTGGAGTGCTCCGGGCCCAAGCCCTCCCAGCCATGGGGAAGCAGCAGGGCAATGCCGCTCAACCGCTGCCACTTGGCCTCGCCGCTGGCGATAAACAGGTCGATGACCGACTGGGCGTTGTTGACGAAGTCACCGAACTGGGCCTCCCACAGGGTCAGGGCATCGGGTCGGGCCAGGGAATATCCGTAGTCGAACCCCAGCACGCTGTATTCGGCAAGAAGGCTGTTATAGGCCATATACGGCGCCTGCTTATCGTCCAGATGATTCAGGGGAAAATACGTTTCACCGCTTTTGGTGTCGACCAGTTCGCTGTGCCGCTGGCTAAATGTTCCCCTGCGGCTGTCCTGGCCGCTGAGCCGGATCGGGTGGCCGTCGGTAAGCACGGCGGCAAAGGCCAGTGCCTCTGCGTTGGCCCAGTCGATGTCCTTCCCTTTTTGCACCGCCTCCATCCGCTTTTCCAGCAGCGCTTTTACTTTCTTGAACAGGTTGAATCCCTCCGGGACCCTGTTGAGGGCCTCTGCCAGGCGCTCGATCCGCCCCTGGTCCACGGCGGTGTCCGGTCCGTCTGCATCGTAGCCGCCCCAGTAGTCTTCCCACTCCTCGAAGAATCGGTGTTCGGGAAACGGGCAGGAACTTCCGTGCACCTCATCGAAGGCTTCCTCGAGCCGGTTTTTGACCTCCTGCTCCATTTGCCCGACCTCATCTTGGGAGATCTCCTCGGCTTCGATCAGGGTTTCGGCGTAGAGCTTGTGGGACGATGGGCGCTCCCGGATCCGATCGTACATCCGGGGCTGGGTAAAGTAAGGCTCGTCTCCTTCGTTGTGTCCGTATCGCCGGTAACAGACCAGATCGATGACCACGTCTTTGGCAAAGCGGCCTCGGTAATCGGCTGCCAGCGCCGCCACATGCACGGCGGCATCGGGATCTTCCCCGTGGACATGGAACACAGGCACCATCAACATCTTGGCAAGATCTGTGGCGTAGCGGGTGGAGCGGGCGTCTTCGGGGACCGTGGTGTAGCCGATCTGGTTGTTGATCACCAGGTGGACTGTCCCGCCGGTGCTGTAGCCGGAAAGCTGGCTCATGTTCAGGGTTTCGGCCACGACTCCCTGGCCTGCGAAGGCGGCATCTCCGTGGATGAGCACCGGAACCGCCTGGCGGCGCCGGTCATCCCGGAGAATTTCCTGCCGGCCCCGCACCAATCCTTCGACCACGGGGTTGACGGCCTCAAGATGGCTCGGATTGTTCATCAGAAACATTCGAAGCGACCGCCCGGAGGCGGTTTCTCCGTCTGCAAGAAATCCCATATGGTACTTGACGTCGCCGGAGCCGATCAACTCGTCCGGCTCGTAGCAGTGTTCGAATTCGGCAAAAAGCTCCTCATAGGGCTTTTTCAGAATATGGGCCTGCACATTGAGCCTTCCGCGATGGGCCATGCCGAGTATCAGCTCCAGGCAGCCGGCCTCGGCCAGGCGGTCGGTGAGAACGTCGAGCAGTGGAATGACGGTATCCGCCCCCTCCAGGGAAAACCGGGTGACGGCCACATATTTCTTGTTCAAAAACTGCTCGAATACCGCCGACTCGGTCAGCTTCCACAGAATACGGCGCTTCTGCTCGGGTTCCACCCCCGGCCGGTTGCCGACCGGCTCCATCCGCTGCTGAAGCCAGCGCCGCTCTTCCGGGTCCTGGATGTGCATGTACTCGACCCCGATCGAACGGCAATAGGTCTTTTTCAGTTTTTGGATGATCTCTTTGAGGGCGATCCGATCTTTTGCAATCGAGTCCGGGGCGAGGAACTCACTTTCCAGGTCCTCGCTTTCCAGGCCGAAGGCGTCCAGATCGAGAAGAGGATGGGACGTGGGGCAGGAGGTCAGCGGATCCATGCAGGCCAGCAGGTGGCCCAGGTGTCGGTAGCCGAAAATCAAGGCATCGACCCGGGACTGGCGAAGCGCCTGCTCCTCGCTGCAGGCTGCGGAAACGTCCGGCGCCTGCTCTGCGGCCAGGTCAAAGCCCTCAAAAAAGTATCGCCAGTCGCGCGATACCGAAGCAGGATCCGCTTTCCAGCGGCGGTACTGGGAGTCGATGTAATTCACGTTCAGGGTTTCTGGGATGGTCATGGGCGGTGCATCCTTTTGCCGCCTTTCGGCGGGGAGGTTATCGGCGCTCCGAGTCCTGCTTCCGCTGCCGGCTGAACCATTGGGCCACCTGCTGTGCGATCTTCTCCCGCTGGCTTCGATCGCTGAACATGTGGTCCGCACCTTGGACAATCTCCAGGGTGACGGCGTCGGGATTGGCGTCCCGTGCCTTGTAGGCCTCTTCGACGGGGATGATTTCGTCGGCGTCGCCGTGGACCACCAGCAGGGGGATCTTCAAGCCGCCGATGATTCTGGGCAGTTCAAAGCGGCCGGCATCGGCGAAAAATTCCTTGGAGAGCTTCAGAGAGCGCCCCCGGCTCTCGAACCGAACCTTGCCGGTCTTTTCAAGTTCAGCCTTCTGCCGGGTGCTAAGAAAATGCATGGGTGTCAGCCCGGAGATTCTTCCGGCAAGGGCGCAGACCGCGTCCACCGCAGAATGGTCGGCGGCGGTGAGCACCGAAACGACCGCACCGAGGCTGTGGCCGGCAAGTCCGATCCAGTTTGCCCCCTCGGATTGGAGACGCTCTGCGGCGATTCCCATCTCCGCAATCTGCTTGGAGTAGGTCGATTCGACAAAGGCACCCTGGCTCTGACCGTTTCCGGAAAAGTCGAATCGAAGCGCCAGAAAACCGGCCCGGTTCAAGGCTCCTGCCAGCTCCCGGAGAATCCCGGTGTGCCGGCTGCAGGTAAAACAGTGCCCCAGCACCACGCCTCGATCGGCCTCCCCGGCGTCGGGCCGGTGGAGGGTGCCGGTGAGCTTCTCACCAAGGTGGTTTTCGAATCGGATCTGCTCGTCCATATGATGATTTCGATGTCTCGCGCCGGGGGATCGCCGGGTGTTCAACCCAACTGCCCCGAAACACGCTGAAAAATCAGTAGGTTTGAATAATAAGAAAAAGGCCCTTGCCTGTCAAACACAAAACGCCTGCGATTCTCGCCGAAGGTTCTCTGCTCTTGTTTTTCCGGCGGTCGGTATTATGCTAGGAAAAATGCTCTGAACACATCGAAAATCGAGGCTTCTTTTCAACATCCTGCGGGCCGGAAGAGATCGTGGCGAGTCGTGTTCGGAGCTCCGGCCCCGTATCGATCAGGAGGTGATTGACATGCCAGAAGACAAAATGCGCGTCTCTGCAGACGTCTGTTCCTATATTGACGAAGGAAACCGTCACCTGAACCTGGAAGTTTCCATTCCAGGGGTGAAAAAAGACAACATCAACCTTCAGATGACCGAGGAAAGCTTCAGCCTTTCTGCGCCCCGGGAAGATGTGGAATTTGTGACCGCCTTAGGTTTCTGCTGCCCGGTCAACGCCCAGAAAAGCGAGGCGACCTACGAAGACGGTCTTCTCCGCATTCGGGTTCCATTCAAGGACCCGATGGAAGACGCCTTCCGGGTGCCGATCCAGTGATAACAAAATCGCTAACGCGATTTTATTAAAATTTCGCGTTCCGCGAAAATCTAAAAATAGACGGATCAAATCCGGTAGACTACGGATATACCAAAAGGTATGGTCAACAGTTCAGTGCCGGTTGGACCAAATCAGAGGCGGGACCCTGTCCCGCCTCGATTCCTGCGACAAACAAAAAAAGGAGGCCCCATGATCGGCAAAGAAGCGCTCTGCGAAAAAATCCGGTCCATCTATCCTGATGTGGGCGAATGCGGCATCGACGTCCGCGCTGAATACGATGAAAGTGAAAATTCCTGGGTTGTCTATCTGAAAAGAGGAAGCAAGGAGATCAAGCATTTTCTTCCTGACGAGGACGCAGACGCCTGCATGGAAGGAAAGCAGTGCGTCAGCCTCGGGCTGGAGATCTCCCAGTTCAAGGACTATGCCAATCCGTGAGGGATCCTGTCGGTTGAGCCAGGTTGCCGGTTTACCAGGCCAGACCGATGCAACCTTGCAGTATTCATTGTCACCGGTTGATTGGTCGACTGGTGGATTGGTCAAATGGGAAAAACATCTGCTTTCCTTAGGCGAATAGGCATTTTAACCGCCAGAAACTAGCACCGCGATAAGGCAGGTGTGCAGGCCAAAGGGTCGAGATTCAGGCCAAGGCTGAATCGGCGTCAGGGATATGCGTCCCTTCTGCCTACTGGACCATTCGACCATTTAACCAATCAACCTTTTTGCCCCGACTCCGGAGGCCCCATGGCCGAATACAGAGAAGAAGCCGACAGCATGGGCATCGTGAGGGTGCCCGCATCGGCCCATTACGGCTCCCAGACCCAGCGGGCGCGGGACAACTTTCCCATCAGCGGTTTGACGATGCCGGTCCCTCTGATCCGCGCCCTGGCCCTGATCAAACAGTGCGCGGCGGAAACCAACCGGGAGCTTGGACTTCTGGCGCCGGAACCGGCCGGTGCGATCATCGAGGCCGCCCGGGAAGTCGTCGACGGACGCCACGACGACCAGTTCGTGGTGGACGTGTTCCAGACCGGTTCGGGAACTTCCACGAACATGAACATGAACGAGGTGATCGCCTCCCGGGCAAACGAAATTCTCACCGGCAAGCGGGGGGGGAGAAAACCGGTTCATCCCAACGACCACGTGAATCTCGGCCAGTCGAGCAACGATGCGATCCCCACCGCCATTCACATGGCCGCTCTCATGGAGTTCGACCGAAGGCTGGTTCCCGGGCTGAGCAGCCTGGAGCGGTCTCTTTCCCGCAAGGCCGAATCGTTTGCCGACATCCGGAAGATCGGAAGAACCCATCTTCAGGATGCGGTTCCGCTGACCCTGGGCCAGGAGTTTTCCGGATACGCCCGGCAGATGGCGCTTTCCATCGAACGGATACAGGCGGTATCCCCCCGGCTTGCCGAACTCGCCCTCGGCGGTACGGCGGTCGGCACCGGGATCAACACCCATCCGGAGTTTGCCCGCAGGACCATCGAAAAAATCTCAGCGGCTACGGGAATCTCCTTTTCCGAGGCGAAGAACCATTTCGAGGCCCAGGGGGCCCGGGATGCCGCCCTGGAGGCCAGCGGCATGCTGAAAACCGCCGCCGCCGCCATGGCCAAGATCGCCAACGACATCCGGTGGCTCGCGTCGGGGCCCCGCTGCGGCATTGGTGAGATCATCCTTCCCCCGCTTCAGCCCGGCTCTTCGATCATGCCGGGCAAGGTCAACCCGGTCATTGCCGAATCGGTCCTGCAGGCGGCCGCGCAGATCGCCGGAAACGACACGGCGATCTTGATCGGCGCCCAGTCCGGCAGCTTCGAACTCAACGTCATGATGCCGCTAATCGCCCACAACCTGCTTGAGTCCATCGGGCTGCTGGCCTCGTCGGCCGCCAATTTTGCCGCCAAATGCATCGACGGAATCGAGGCAAACCGGGAGGCCTGCGAAGGCTACGTCGAAAGGAGCCTGGCCCTGGTGACCGGGTTCGTGCCTCACATCGGATACGACCGTGCCGCCGCGCTGGCCAAAAAGGCCCTGGAAAGCGGCAGAACCGTGCGCCACGTGGCCGAGGAAGACGGCGCGCTGTCCAATGCCTTGATCGAGGAAGTGCTCGGACCGGCAAAAAAGAGTTGAAATGAGGAAAAACTTTTAGAGCGCTTGGACCAAGCAACTTTGGATGTGATTGAAAACCCAGTCAGCACCCAGAGAACTGCTGCAATCGGAAGGTTATTCTGACAAGCGCTCTAACTGGAAACGCGGC